>JAFCBX010000091.1 GCA_017610505.1 Methanosarcinales archaeon
ATAATCTGGTGGTGCTGGTTTGCAGATTCCATTTTGGCAGGTTTTTTCGCCATCCTCATCACATATAGCCCCCTCTGGGCAGTCTACTGCATCTGCACAATCTTTCTTGCCATCCTTATCATCATCTAGGTTATTAGTGCAGATTTCTGGTTCAATATATAATTTACATACACCATCCTGGCAGGCTTTTGTGCCATCCTCACTGCAGATAGCTCCCTCTGGGCAGTCCTCAGCATCTTTACAATCTATTTTGCCATCCTTATCATCATCTATATTATTAGTGCAGATTTCTAACTCTCCCCCATATAATTTACATACACCATCCTGGCAAGTTCTTGTGCCATCCTCACTACAGATAGCTCCCTCTGGGCAGTCTTCTGTATCTGCACAATCTATTTTGTCATCATTATCATCATCTATATTATTAGTGCAGATTTCTGGTTCACCTCCTCCTACACATGCACGACTCTGGCAGACCATTGTGCCATCCTCACTGCATATTGTCCCATCTGGGCAGTCATATGAATCCTCACAGTCTTTTAGGCCATCGTTATCGTCATCAATTAAATTAGTGCAGATTTCTATGTTCCCCCCGATATTACATATGCTTACATCTATCCAGTCTGTTACAATCGATTTCAATGATGTATCACTTGGGCTTATTATGAATCTTATGTTATGCTGAAGGTGGTCTGTGCACTCGCTCAATTCGAGGTTATAGGCATATTCCATCCTTGTTGTTTTTACCTCTTTGCAAAATCCATCTGCTACTTGGTTATCATCATCATCATAAAAAGGGAGTATATTAAAATCAGCCACACCACCATAATATTCTTGATTATCCTCTGAATTCCATGCAAGTAACACGTATGGGCAGTCAAGAGTAACTGATACATTTTCATCATTTGGACAATTACAACTTTGACATTCACCATTTGCATAAACTGTTTCAGGTGGGCAGTATGCACAGCATTTTACATTGTCTTCATAATCAGTGCCTCCATACATTTCCTTGCACCATTGGTTTCCTTCCCCTATATTTGTTCCAGTCCACACATTTTCTACTGTTCCTGATATTTCAGAACATTCTGTTTGGCATACTGAAAAGCCGCTTTCAACATAACTGGCATCATCTGTAGACCCACTTTCTGTTGGCTTAGCATATGGAAGCCCTGAGGCTTCTCCGCAAGGTGTTGCCTGTGTTGGTCCGCATCCTCCGTTACAATCACCAGGAACTGTTTGGGGTGGGCAATAAATACAGCATGTTGATGCAGGAGGCTCAGCACATTCCTGGCACCATGTACTATCTTCACTTTCTCCTTCTACAGCATATTTTAAATCATAACACACATCTAAACAAATAGAAATTCCCCCCTCATCAATTAGGGCCTGGACTCCTTCACTATTCATATCTGTTTCTAAATCATCCATCAAATCAGCCAGGTCTAATCCCAATTCAGTGCCATAACTCAGGCCTGAAGTAGAATCAGTTTTATCATCATAATTGCCACATGGCAAAACACACTCAACAGAACAGCATCTCTCCTCTCCTGTTAAAGGATTTAACCAATCACCTGGGCAAACCTCTCCATCTTCACAGGTGTATCCACCCATCTGCTCACAGTTATCTGGGCAACAATAACCTCCATCACATCTTTTAAATATATTAGGAAAGCTAGGACAAGGATATGTACATGACCCAAACTCCTCTAAATGCCAATCTTCTGAGCAACTACCTACACAGCTAGTTTGGCATTCATGCTCCTCTGCAGGCTCTGGATTTTCAAACTCACATTTCCCATCAGGAGTAGGGTCAGGAGGCCTAGGAAGATCCCCATCACCACCACATCCAGTAATCCTGAACAACAAGAAAAAAAGGCAGAACAAAGTGACTATGGTTTGAATCTCTTTATTAATCATCTTATCTCCTCTTAAAATTAATTTTAGTTTGTTTTATTTGAACTATTGATTATATTTTTAATTATATTAATCTTTTTTAGTTCTATGATATATAAATCTTTTTATTTTTTATTGTTAATTAGTTATTGATACTCATAACATATCACAATTATGTCAAGATCCTGCCAGTCTGTTAGTATTCCATCATCCACAGTAACCTTTACATAAAAATGTTTATTTAGAGGTAAATCTGTAACTGAGTAAGGCAATTCTGGATCATATGTAATGTGAAGTATATCCTCATCAGGGTCATATGCTTTTCTTGGATTTATATTTTCTTCTGTTATAATCCCAAAAGTACAATCTTTAAAAATAGGTTCCTTATCATAAATAAAATGCAATGCGGGATACCTGTTTTCCCTGGCAAACTGAAATGTATATGGCTCTGCATAAAGCATTGACTTATTGTCCCTTATTATAATGATATCATCATGCTCATCAACATCCTCCTTTTTTTCAATCCAGATATCATCTTTATCATTCTCTGGGTTATCAATATCAAATGTAACATTTACCACATCATTGTTTAGAATATCCTCAACAAACAGATAAACCTTTTTCAGCCTTATCTGGGGGTTTGTGAGAAAATAGGTGACATTGGCTTTCATACCTGTTGATCTTTTGGTTATAACTAAAGGCCATTCCAAAAATATAATCACATCATCTTCTCCTATTACAACAGAAATATTCATCTCTCCATGGGTTATATCAAAGCCCTGCTCATCAAAAATCATTAAATCAATATTTTCCTGCAGATAGCTGGTTGTATAGTTTATAAGCTGTGATTCTATTGAATGGTTAGAAGGGTCAGAGCCATTTAATGGGGGGATGTTATACTCTCCAAAAAAACCCATATCAAGCTGAATTCTATCACCAACACAAGCCTCATTAGGAAACATGCAGGGGAAATATGTCCATGGATAAAGCCATGGATCAGCAAAATAAAAATATGACCTATCCTCAGTCTGCCTGTGTATGCCATAAGAAACCTCATGCTCATCATAAAAAATAGTTTTAGCATCATCAGGTGTTAAACCACCCTGGTGATCATAAATATATCCTCCCTGCATACCAATAAGGTATAATCCCTTTCTTGCAGCAGTATCAAGGCTTG
>JAFCBX010000092.1 GCA_017610505.1 Methanosarcinales archaeon
AAAAGATTAAAACTATCACTAAAAATCTTTTTTATCTCAACCATTTAACCTTAATATTTAGAAGATTACTATTTAAAACTATCGAAAATTTATCTATTTCTTTTCTTTCTGGTATTCAACATAAGAATAAACAACTAAATAGAAAGCAACAAAAAGAGCAGGAACAAGAATAAAATAAGTTGAGTATTTCTGGAATAGGAATCCAAAAAGCACAACTATTCCAGATATTTTAAACATCTTAGAGCCAAGCCTATGGGTTTTGTTCCAGACTTTTTCACTGCTCAAAGTCCATGGTGTCCTTATGCCAATGAACCAGTTTCTTTTTGCGTTTTCGAGAAGAATACCAACATAAAAGAATAAAAGTCCAATCAAAATTGGAAAAGCAAGATTAGGGCTTATTTCAGTTCCAAGGTTCCACAGGATTGTTTGTACATAAACTAAAAGCATGAATATGAAAAATATAATTATAAACCCATCATAATACTTTCTAAATTCTTCAATGTTTTTCTTTAGTGGGTCTATCCTTGGAATTGCAATAAAAAGCAATGCAAGCCCTACAAATACAAAAGGCATTAAAAACACTCCCCAGAATCTTGACATATAATCATCTACATTGCCTTGAGCATTCCAGTGCGAGGCCATCTGATCTGGCATCTGAGGATAAAGATAAATACCAATAATAAAAGAAATAATAACAGCTATTAATATAAATAACTCTGTTTTTCTCATAGTCTTTCAGCTTGCTTTAAAAATCTATTTTCCAAATAACTTAATACAAGGCCCTATTGCTGCCAGGACAAAGATTATACCATACCAATACCATTCCAAAGCAAGGATTCCTGGCCAGAACTTTGCTACCATTAGAATAAATGCAGCAACACTAAGCTTTGTTAGTGAGATGTCATACCACTCCATTTTTTTTACTTTTTTACTTGCCCATTCAAAATAACCCATTTGGCTCACCTCTTTATATACCTTTGATTTTGGAATTTATATAATTTGTGTTTAAAACTTGTTAAATCTTATATTATATAATTTAATTGCAATATTAGTAATTTATATATATAACCTCAAGCCACAATATAATACTATAAATAATAATCAAGAAAAAATAAATAAAACTAAAAAAATGACAAAAACAAGAGGATCATTTAAAGGAAAAAGGCTTTTCAAGAGCAAGAAGAATAGGATGATTGCAGGTGTTTGCGGCGGAATTGGAGAATATTTTGATGTTGATCCAACACTAATAAGGCTCTTGTGGGCCCTAATAACATTGTTCAGCCTTGGCGCAGGAGTTATTGCATATATAATTGCCTGCATAATCATTCCTGAAAAACCATAATTCTAATTATATTTTACTTCAAGAAATAGTTATTATTTATAACACAATATCTATCCTCTTGTTCCTTGACATTAGCGTTACTCCTTTCATTCGTATCGTAATGCATATTCACTTCGTTCATAGCTTTTCGGTACTATTCGTACCTCAAAGCATCCACGGGCTTTAGCTTTGATGCTGCTTTTGCAGGAAAATATCCTGAGACTGCGCCAACTGCAAATGAAAAAACAAGACATCCAACTATAAGCCACCATGGAAAATGAGGCTGGAGAAATGAATATCCCGCGATAGCAATAGCCATTGCACCAAGCTTTGCTAAACCATAACCAAGCAGCATGCCAATACTACCTCCAATCAGACCTAAAAACCCTGACTCAAAAAAGAAAACAAAAAGTATAGTGCTATTCTTTGCACCAATAGCCTTCATTATACCTATCTCTTTTGTTCTTTCCAGAACAGCAGTATACATTGTATTCATGATATTAACAGCAGCCACAACAACAGATATTCCGGCAATAATTATCAGAATAGAATTAAGCACCAAGAGTACAGTGCCGAATGTTTCCATAAGCTGCTCAAATGACTGGATAAAGAAATCTTCCTCACCTTCTTTCTGCCCCCTTTTCTTCCTCAATTTTTCTTCAAGCCTATCTGCAAGCTCAGTTGGAACTACGCCTTTATCTGCTCTGATATATATGTAGCTATACTCATCTTCCATATCAAAAAGTTTTTTCATAGCATCAATTGTCATGTAAACATTAGAATCATCTCCTGCATTTCCGATTTCTTCATAGAATCCCACAATCTCAAGTGGTTTGCCCTTAATAAAAATATTGTCTCCCAATTTAAGAGGTTTAGAAAAAATCTTATCAGCAATCAAATAATTATAACCAAGGGTAACCTTATTTGCATCTCCTTTTTTTAATGGCCTTCCTTCGAAAATTTCATAACCTGCAAAAGCCTCTTCAACAAGCCTTCGTTCAGATGGGTCAGTAGACATTCCTGCAATGAAAGCCCATTTTCCCAACTTTCTCTTATCAATTTTTACTTCAGTTTGTTTCATCATCATCCCAGAAGCTTCTGAAACACCTCTTTGCTTTTTTATAAAATCAATATCATCTTTTGTGAAGTATATGTCTCCTGTGCCTGTAATCCCAAGACCAAGTGGTGAAGCTATGAGTTTGTCTGTTCCCATTTCCTGAGCCATTTCGTTCATATAACACTTAAGCCCTTCACCATAACTAATTAAGACAAAAATAGCCATTATGCCAATGAGTATGGAAAGAATAGTAAGAAAGCTTCTTGTAAACCTCTGCCTTATATTGCTTAAAATGTATTTAATTAAATCTTCTATCATCTTATACCTTATTATTTAGTATGGCGTAAAGCATCCACTGGATTAAGCTTTGAGGCTCTTATAGCAGGAATTACACCAAATATTGTTCCAAGTAAAAATGAGCCAAATATTGAGCCAAGCACAAGCCAAATGCTTATATCTGCCCTGATAAGTTCACTTCCAAGTGCCATTCTTCCGATAAATCCAAGCCCCATTGCCATACTTACCCCTATAATAGCCCCTATAATCCCCCCTATACTGCCTATTAATCCTGATTCAATAAAAAACAATGAAAAAATTGTGCTGTTCTTTGCACCAATTGACTTCATTATGCCTATTTCTCTTGTACGCTCAAGAACAGAAGTGAACATTGTATTCATTAT
>JAFCBX010000093.1 GCA_017610505.1 Methanosarcinales archaeon
TTCATTTACACATTGGGCTATCAAGTCAAACATAACATCAAGGTATTCAAAGCCAGCCTTTATCTGCACAAAAGAAGAGCCTTTCTTAATCATGAATTCTTCTTTTTCAAACTCGCCAACACTGTACCTTACAAACTTTTGATGCACTTTTTCATCAACATTCTTCTCATAAATATTTTTTATAAAATTCATATTATCACCCTTAAACATCAAGCAAGAAAACCATTATATATTTAAATCTTGGGGAAACTTTTCTTAAAATCCGCTAATTCTTGTTTATGTAAAATTTTATAATTTTTAAAAATTGCACATAGTATAATCATAAAACCATTCTTTTGTAGCAAAATATTTATGCTATTTTATAGTCGTGAAATAAGTCTTTTAAAACATCAAAACCTTTAAATACTAACTAAAATTTAATTTAACATATGGCACATGAATGGAATGATGAAGAACTCTTAGAGAGGTTTGAGAAAGAAGCAAGTATAATAAGGACAGGTGCTGACAAACTAGTGAAGCTGGTTAAGCAGAAGGGAGAAATATCATTTGAGGATTCTGCAAAGGAACTAAATGTCTCACAAGAAACAATAGAAGCATGGGCTAACTTTCTGGAAGAAGAGAAAATTATTTCTATAAAATATAATTTTACAACACCCCTCCTGACAGTTTTTGAGGAGAAAAAGAAAAAACCAAAAGAAAAAACCAGTGAGGAAGAAACTCTTAAGAAAAAGCCCGCTGAACAAGCCAAGAGAACTCTTAAAAAAGAGGGGCTAACTGAAATACACCTGCTGCTTGGTGAGGCATACAGCTACATAAAGAAAAAAAAGTTTGATAAAGCAAAGGAAATATATGCCTTAATAAAGGGCAAGTATGATGGTTTGCCATCTGAATTTCTTGAAAAAAAGAATGAGCTCAATACACACCTTACGAAGTTAAGTAAGGATTTGGGAGTCAATCTTAGTAAAATATCAATAAGAGAAATGGAGAAGAAATCCCAATATCTAAAAAAATTACTAAAATTACTTGAGCAGAAAATAAAAAATAAGGATCTATTGGGTGGAATAAAAACTTATGGACAAATAAGGCGAATGTATGATAACCTGCCAGATGGATTTATTGAGCAAAAAGTTGTTTTACAAAACAGAATAATAGAACTTTATGGGCCCCTTATTACAATCCGGGAAGAACAGGATATGAAAGATATGTCAGCAAAAAAAACTGAAATAATTAATCTGCTTGAGGAGACAAAACAGTCTATTAATGAGGGAAATATGCATCTTGCTATAAAGTTATATGGAAAGATAAGAAAAATTTATAACAGCTTGTCAGAGGGATTTCTGCAGGAAAAAGCAGAGCTTCAAGCTAAAATCATCCCTTTGTATGAGAAGATACTATTGGGATATAAAAAAATAACAAGTGATGATATGGAAAATAAAACAATAAAAATAGAAGAATTATCAAAACTGATAAATCAATCCATAACAAAAAAAGATTTGGAGTCTGCTAAGGACACATACAATAAGATTAAAGATGTTTTCTATAGCCTTCCAGAAGGATTTTTAAAACAGAAGACAGAGCTGCATAAAATTCTATTAAACTTATATGAAAAATTATCAACAGAGCTGGATAAAAAATCTTCTGAAGACTTTAATATGAAATATCATAAAATAGATGAGATGCTTGGAGATGCATTCAACTACGTGAAGAATAAAAAATTTAACCAGGCTAGCGAGCTTTACAAAAAGGTAATAAGCCTATACAATGCAATGCCAAGTGGCTTTTTGGAAAGGAAAACACAGCTTAGAACGAGAATTTTAACTTTTTATAGAGACATATCAACTGAGCTTGGACTCGAGAAAAATATATTTGAGGTTCCTAAAATAAAAAAGCCTTTAGATAAGGAAGAGATTAAAGCCCCCTCAATAAAAATAAATCAACTTAAACAAGAAGAAACTGCCGAGATAAAAAAACCAGTTTTACCAATACAAGAAGAGATTATTCCAAAACCACAGATTAAAAAACCAACACCCATCCAGAGATATGAAATGCCCAAAATTATTAGGCCTAGAACTCTTCCTCCCTTTCCCAACCAAAAAACTATAAAATCTTTAGAAGGGGGGAAACTGCCTAAACCAATTCCTAAACCTCCACCCTTTAAACCTCAAAAATTTCATCCTTCATATCTATCAATGCCACCAAAATTAGTAGAGGAAAAGAAGCTACCCCCTCCCCCAAAACTAAGTATTCCTCCATCAAAACCAATTGAGAAGCCTATTATGGGGTCTAAACCATCATTTTTTAAATTGTTTAAGAAAGGTAAGAAAATTGACTTAATGCCCCCAACACCGCCGGGCTTTAAACCTAAAAAATAAAATATTCAACTAAATAAAAAAGAGGTGTAATATATTGGCTGATAAACAAGGGATAATAAAACTGGATTCTTACAAACTGCATGTTAATGATATTGTTGTTAATGTGGATATTTTTTTGGGGAGAAATGAATTTGTTCCATTATATAATATCTCAATTCTTAATATTAGTAAGATAACAGACATTATTCTGCACAAAATAAGGGAAGAGTTTGTGTCAAAAATTAATATTGGTGACATACAGATAACAGATACAGGTGACCCAAATGCCATTAAGGAGAAATTCACAAAAGAAATATTGGTGTTAATAAAAAAATACTTTCCAGACATTGACAAAAAAACATCTAACCTTCTTATAAACTACCTCATACAAGAAAATATAGGCCTTGGAAATGTTGAAATTTTATTAAGAGATAAAAACCTTGAGGATATAGTAATAAACAATGCTCATGATCCGGTGTGGGTTTATCACCGCAAACATGGCTGGCTCAAGACAAATGTTAGAGTGCTTACAGAGTCAAAGATAAGGCATTATTCAACAATGATTGGCAGGGATGTTGGAAAAGAGATAACATTATTAAAGCCATTAATGGATGCCAGCCTATCAACTGGTGACAGGGTTAATGCCACACTAAGC
>JAFCBX010000094.1 GCA_017610505.1 Methanosarcinales archaeon
ACATTATTAAAAGCAGCTAAATGAATAATAATATCAATCTTTTTGGGCAGTTTCTCTTTTAAATTCTCTAATTGAGTGACATCACACTCTACAACTTCAAATTTGTTTTTCCAACTTTTAAAATAATTAGGAAGTTTTCTACATAAAGGAATAATTGTGTGGTGAGTATATTGACTCAGGTAATTAGTCATGTAACTTCCAATATAACCTGTTGCACCAGTTAATAATATGTCCATCTTTCTCTCCTAAATGTTAGGTGTTCTATTATCATTTTTTTCTTACTAATTTATTACAACTTCATGCTAATTAACAACATTTGTTTTATCAATAACAAAAAAGTGTCATTACATTTCCAAACCGTTGAATTTTTTTATAAATTCCTTGAAGCTCATGGCCTTTAAATCCTTTTCTGATACAATAGGATCTTTAACAGGCCAATTAATCCCTAAATCTGAATCATCCCATTTAATCTTTCCTTCATACCCTGGTGAATAATAATTATCTACTTTATATAACATAACGCAATTATCAGTTAAGGTACACATTCCATGAGCAAATCCTCTAGGGATTAACAGCATTTTTTTATTTTCCGAACTAAGTATAATGCTATCCCATTTACCAAAGGTATCTGAACCATTTCTTAAGTCTATGAAAACATCAAATATCTTACCACTAATAACTCTAACTAATTTAGTTTCGGTATAGGGGGGAAATTGAAAATGAAACCCCCTTACAGTACCTTTTTTTAAAGACAGAGCGTGATTTTCTTGTACCCATTTTCTAGTTATTCCATATTGTTTAAAGATTTTATTATCATAAGTCCTCATAAAAAACCCCCTATGATCTTCATGTGGTTCTAATTGAATTTCAAAAACCCCTTTAAAGTTTCTTTCTTTTATTTTCATTATTTACCCCCCTTGTTTTTTGCCCATTCAACCCCTTTTTCAATAGCTTTATTAATATATTGTTTTATTTGATTTAAAGAATAGTCATTCATATCTATTGAGTTATTATAATAATTTCTGTACCATTCAATTGTTTTTTTAATGGATTCATTTACATTATATATTGGTCTCCATTTAAGCAAATCTTTTGCTTTTTTTATGTTTAACATAAGGAGTTTTGTTTCATGTAATTTATTTTCTTCTTTTACTTTATAATTGCCTTTTCCAAAAATAGTTATGACTTTCTTTAGGACTTCCTCAACTTTTAATATATCCTTATTCTCTGGTCCAAAGTTCCATGCTTGCCCATATTTTATTCCTTTATTCCACATCACGGATCCAAGATGTAAATAACCTGATAAAGGTTCAAGGACATATTGCCAAGGCCTTACTGCATTTGGGCTTCTTATGATAAGGGTTTCATTTTTTGTTAGTGCCCTAATACAATCAGGGATTAACCTATCCTCTGCCCAATCACCCCCCCCAATTACATTGCCTGCTCTTACTGATGATATTATAACATTGTGCTTTTCCTTGAAGTCTTTAGGATTAAAAAAAGAATTTCTGTATGCAGATGTTATAAGTTCTGAACATCCTTTACTTGAACTATAGGGATCATATCCTCCCATTGGATCGTTTTCTTCATATCCCACTATTGATTCCTTGTTTTTATAGCATTTGTCAGTTGTTATGTTTATTATTACTTTAACACTTTTTGTTTCTCTCGCAGCTTCGAAGGTATTTACTGTTCCCATAATATTTGTTTCATATGTCAACCTTGGATATTTGTAGGAATACCTAACAAGAGGCTGTGCTGCGAGATGAAATACTATTTCTGGCTTATACTTTTTAAATATCTTTTTTATCTTTTTTTCATCCCTTACATCACCTATTATATGGGTTATCTTTTTATTCAATCTTAAAATTTTAAATAAACTTGGGTTTGTTGGTGTTTCTAAAGAATAACCAATAACATCTGCTCCAAGCTCATTAAGCCACAAAGTTAACCAAGAACCTTTAAAACCAGTATGTCCAGTTACTAAGACCTTTTTTCCTTTGTAAAATTCTTTCATTTTGAACCTTCCTTTATTTCTCCCCAGTCATAGGATATTTCCTCACTTTTAGGGTCCATTCTTTTTATTTCTTCTGGGTCATGGGGCATCGTAGTGCAATTAGCAACTATTGCTTTCTCAGTTAATCCTTTAAATCCATTCCAGATTCCTGGGGAACTGAAACAAGCACATAATTGGAATCTCCCATCTCTATTTCCATAACTTCTCCTTTAGTATCACTGCCATCTCTCGCATCATAAAGCACTAATATGATATTGCCAGCCACAACTGCATAATTCAAGGTCATTTTTTTGTGAATATGCCATCCTTTTACAAAGTCATTGTAAACTATTGAAAAGTATATTTCTCCAAATTTTTTAAATTATTTATCATCACTGCGCAGCATATGAAATACAGCTCCGCGTTCATCTTCTATTTTCTTTAATTCTTTAACAATCACCCCACTTATCATGCTGGACTACCTCCTCCAACTTTTTCAGTTAGTTGTTGGGCTGTCAGCAACCCAAGCTTTTCCCTGACTTCATGGTCAACCTCCTCCCTTAGATTTGCTATTTCCTCTGCGCTTAAGTGAGAATTCCTCACTAGGCACCTGTGTTCCCCATTTTTCCTTGTGACTGAGGTTATGTCATGTAGGTAATCTATATTGAATTGTATATCATAATCTTCCCGGTTGTCATAAAGCGGGCTTCCAGGGTAAGGTGTTATAACGTAAATCTCAAATGCATCTGGCTTATTGTCTATTAGCCATTGTTTTGTCATCATGATATCTTCCCTTGATTCTGATGGATGGCCAACTGTAATAAAGCACTTGAAATTTATTCCATACTTTTTTGCTAATGTTCTTGCTTTTGTATTTATTTCGGGTGTTGTCATCTTATTAATTATTTTCAGTATTTTTGGGCTTCCTGACTCTACGCCCGCATCTACCTGGTAAAATCCGGCTTTTGCCATTGCTTCTGCTATTTC
>JAFCBX010000095.1 GCA_017610505.1 Methanosarcinales archaeon
CAAAAGGGATAGCACAATCCCAATCATTGTTAGTATTACCCCTGTTCTTACATTCCCCCATCTAATTCCATATTCCTGTATATTTTCATCAAATATGAAAACAATAATGCCTGCTGGTAAGATAAAGTAAAACAAAAGGGCATCTATAGTGCTGCCAAGTAGATTAAAGTAGTGGGGTATTGCTAATAAAACTAAAGAAGAGCATAATATTATAAGGAGTTTATACTTCTTTATCTTGAGTGAGTTGGCCATATCAAATTCACTATATCCAGAACATGCCCTCTATTTAAAAATTTGTATTTAAACTTCGATATTTTTGCCATAACCTAAACCCAAAGAAAGTATGGAATTCATCCAATAGCTCCGGGTGTTTTTCCTTGATTATACTATTAATATCCTTTATGAAACAGTATGGGCATATCTCAACCTGCTTTCCGCATTTTATGCATTTTGGGCCATTAACATCCTTATTGTCAAAGTGTGCAATGCTTTTTCTTAGATTATCCAGATACATTGGATCCTTGCCTGAAAGCCATTGTTCTATCTCGCTTTCAAGACATTCTGTGCATATTGGATTATCTATTACATCCCCGCATAGGGGGCATGTTACATCCCAGTTTTTTTCTTGCATTGCATTCACCTTTAGTGATTTAACTGGGCTTTGCAAAGAATCTGAAAAAGTTTTTGTCAGAAATCAAGAAAACATTGCACGAGCCCAGAAAAATTTTGGGTCTTACCATGTCTTCTTATAACAAATTGATGTCATATTATCATGGGCAAACAATCTAGATAATACTCTAATGCTCAGTTTAGATAGCCCTTTATTTGACATCTTATTGGATGAAAATAAATTTTAATATAAATAGTTTTCTATAGTCAAGGCAACAAGTCAGCTTTAGTTTAAAAACCAAAGGAATATAAACAAAAAATCTTTCTTTAGCCAAATGGAAAATGTTGTTATAGTAAGGTATTCTGAAATCGGCCTCAAAGGCAAGAACCGTATTGTTTTTGAGAAAAGGCTTATTAATAACATAAGGGATTGCCTTAAGAAGAATAAAGTTAAATATGAAAAAATAGATAGACTTAGAGGCAGGATTATTATATTCACAAAACAGAAATTAAATTGCTTGAAATATGTTTTTGGAATTTCTTCTTTCAGCCTTGCTTTAAAGCTTGAGTCAGATGTTAATGAAATAGAAAAAGCAGTGGAACTGATAATAAAAGAGAGAAAATTCAAGACATTCAGGGTTTCTGCGCAAAGGCTTAATAAAGATTTTTCCTTAACATCCCCTGAGATAGAAAGAACAATTGGCTCATTTGTGTGTGAAAAATTTAATAAAAATGTTAGCTTAAAAAATTTTGATTTAGAAATAGACATAGAAATTTTAAATAAAGCCTATGTTTTTACAGAAAGAGTTAAAGGACTTAATGGCCTTCCTGTTAGTGTTGAGGGAAAGGTTGTTTCTTTAATAGAAGATAAAAACTCCCTGCTTGCCTCATTATTGATAATGAAAAGGGGCTGCTCTGTAATTCCTGTTTCACTGAAAAAAACAGATATTAATTTAATAAAAAAGTTTGCTTATGGCTTTGAGCCGGAATTAATAATAATAAAAAATATTAAGGAAATAGATAATATAGCAAAAGAGCATGATGCAAGGGCCGTTGTTGTTGGCCAAACCCTTAAAAACTTCAAAGAGCTAAAACTTAAGACAATGGTTTTGAGGCCCTTGATAGGATTTGACAAGAAACTAAATAATTTAATTTTTAACTTTCTTTAACTCTTTTATAAACCTCTGCAGTAACATCATCCAGGTGGATTATCTTATTGCTGTTATAAACAAGATTTCTGTTTATTTTTCGTATGTTTTTATTGTATCTCCTTCTTTCAGCCAGCCCCATTTTTTTTACTTCTTCTTTTGTCCTGCTTTCTGTTATATACGGCTTACTTATAGCCTCTTCTTTATCAAGCAGGTAGTTTATGCCCTTGACTGATTTGATCATGCCTTTTTTCTGGGAGTATGATGAAACAGCAGAGAATTTGTCTGAGAAATATTTTTCATTCAAAAGTGCCATGTCAAGATTTATTTTACTGTATTCACTAAGCGAGTTTACAATTGAGTAAAGGTCATTGCAGCATTTTTCAGTGCTCAATACTGCTTTGCCAGACTCACTGCTGCTGTTTGCAGCATACTGCACAAGATAGTTTGCGAAAATCGTGTCAAGGTTAACTTTCACCTGGCGCCCGATATTATCAATAATGTCCTCTGCAAATTTCTTTCTTTTTTCCCTGTGGCCAACAATGCCCTCCTGACCCTTAAATACCATATGATGGCCAAAAGTTATTGTAACATCCTTAAGGACATTATATGTTATTGCAACAGGCAGGATTTTCACAGGATTGTTGCTTTCTTTCTGCGCAAGCTCTGCAAGATGAACAAGGCCTGTTGGAGGCCTTTCTTTTTTGAGCATATAGTTAAACCTGCCGTCTCTTGATCTTGTCCCGCCAAAGAATATAGCCAGAAAGTCATCATGCAGAATTTTCTTGAAAAAAATATGCTGTTCAGATGTTATACGCTCCCTGTTTACCTGATATGCATTAACCTTATTGGTTAGTTTATTAACCATCCTGCTAAGAACATTGTTGCCAAATAAGTCTGGCAGCATCATGAAATTAAGGTGAATGCCTGTTTTTGTATGTTTATGAAAAGCATATGCAAGATAAACCGGATCAATATAATTTGTGTGATTAGCAAGAACAAGCACAGGTCCTTTTTCAGGTATTTTTTCTGCCCCTTCAACATAAACCCTTTTGTTAAGAAATTCTTTTGCGCACAGCAGGGATATTCCAATATCATACATCCAGCGGGAAGGCTTAAGATAGCTGCTTTCTTTTGGTATTTTTTTCATCTTTTAATTAATCTAAAACAAAGCTATATAAACTTTTATATATCAAAAAATATATATCAAAAAATAGTTTATAAATTACCTATATTATGGTGTATTATGATAAAATGCAAAAAATGCAATGAAAAGATGTTTTTTGAAGGCCTGTGCAAGAAACATTTTATTGAATACTTTGAGAATAAGATAAGGGCAACTATAAAAAAATATAATCTTCTTACAAAAAAAGAAAAGATTCTGGTTGCCTGCTCAGGGGGCAAGGACAGTACTGTATTAGCCCATATACTAAAAAAACTTGGATATAAAATAGAAGCAATAACCATAGACCCGTCAATAAAGAACTCAAGCAGGAAAAACATAGACAATCTTAAATGTTTCTGCAGAAAAAATATGATAAAACTTCATATTGTTTCATTTAAGCAGGAGACAGGGTACGCACTTGATGATATAAAAAAAGAGCTTGGTTCAAAAGGCATAACAATAGCTTACTGCACAATATGTGGGATTCTAAAGCGTTATTTATTGAACAAAAAGGCAAAGCAGATGAAAGCGGAAAAGCTTGCAACCGGCCACAGCCTTGACGATGAGGCAGAATCTGTTATGATGAATTTGTTAAGGGGAAATATAAGGCTTATGGCAAGGCTCGGCCCAATAGCAGGTGTTATTAAAAGCAAAGGATTTGTTCCAAGAGTAAAGCCATTGTACCTTTGCAGGGAAAAGGAAATAGAGACATACTCAAAACTTAAGAAATTTCCTGTGATATATGAAAGATGCCCTTATGCACACTCATCTTACAGGGAAATTGTAAGGAATGAAATGATAAGTTTTGAAAAAAAATACAACAAAACAAAAGAGAATATTATTAACTGGTTTTTAAGAATCTTGCCAGAATTGAAAAAAAAAGACTTTAAAAAAGGAGAAAAAATGACATACTGCACTGTTTGTGGAGAACCATCACAAAAGACAATTTGCAATGCGTGCACTATATTAGAAAAGCTGGAAAACAAAAAGATTTAAATAAAATGCACAATTAAAAATCAATATGTTCATTGACCTTGTTCTTCCAAAAAACAATGAGAAAGAGTTTATTGAAATAGCAGAGAGATTAAGTATTGATGGACTGTGCTTTATTTACAAGTTCAAAAATAA
>JAFCBX010000096.1 GCA_017610505.1 Methanosarcinales archaeon
ACAGACCACGGCGGATTAGCCAATAAAACTCTCATTTATAAATAAACCCCCTGTTGATTAATATATCTAGTACTATCAAAATATTTAAATAGATTTGTATGCTGTTGGCAATATGTCCAATAATAGGGGTAGTTAAGGTAAAAAACATTAGTTAAAGTTGATAATTATTATCTCTTTTTTAATCTATTTCCTAAAATGCTTATTAATAATATCTTTTAAATGAGCAATCTATCAGTTTTTCTTACAAAACAATCTTTAAGCGACTGGATTTATAAGTTTTATTTATATAAAACAAAATGGAAATATATTAAAATTACTCCACAAAACATTTATAAACTTCTTGTCTTTTGGATGATTATGATTTTTGAACAAAACAATTCAATTGAAAGGTTTGGTGAAAAAATAGGTTATGTATTTTCATACTTTTTATTTACGACAGTACTACTTTTTATATTAAAATTATTGAATAAGATTCCTAACTCTTGGTCATATTTTCATATAATGATAACCGCGTTTTTAATTACTTTGCTTGGAGTTGTTATTAAGAGGTTTTTGGAATGAAGAAATTAAAACAATTTTTTAATGGGTTTCAAAAAGGAATGAAAAGTTTTAGTGATAATATAACCTCAATTATTAACTTTCTTCTACTGTCAATAGTTTACTTAATGGGAGTTGGTTTTACTTCAATAACTGCTAAAATCTTTGGCAAGCATTTTTTGGATATGAAAAAGAAAAAAGATTCGTATTGGCATGATTTAAACTTAAAAAACAAAAAGATTGAAGAATATTACAGACAATTTTGAGGATAAAATGTATATCTTGGGAATAAGCTGCTATTATCATGATGCATCTGCTGCCTTGTTGAAGGATGGAATTATTGTAGCTGCTGCTGCAGAGGAAAGGTTCACAAGAAAAAAGCATGATGTTTCTTTTCCTATAAATGCAATTAACTATTGCTTAAAAAACCAGAATATCAGCATAAATGATATTGATTATGTTAGCTTTTATGAAAAGCCGTTTCTTAAGCTTGAAAGAGTTTTGTCACAGCATTTAGAGATGTTTCCATTAAGCTTCAAAACATTCATTACCTCAATTCCTTCATGGATAAATGAAAAACTCAGATTAATAAAAACAGTGAGAAAAAGATTAGAATACAAAAAAGATATTTTATTCATAGAGCATCATATGGCTCATGCAGCAGGTTCTTTTTTAATTAGCCCGTTCAAAAAAGCAGCAATAGTTACTATTGATGGGGTTGGGGAATGGACAACAACAGCTTATGGCATAGGTAATGAAAATAAGATTCATTTAACAAAAGAAATCAAATTTCCAAGTTCTTTAGGGTTGATGTATTCTACAATTACAGCATATCTTGGTTTCAAGGTTAATAATTCTGAGTACAAGGTTATGGGCCTAAGCCCTTACGGATTGATGGACAAAGAGAAAAATCAGTACTACAATAAACTGAGGAAAGTCATTGACGTTAAGGATGATGGAAGCTACAGGCTTGATATGAGTTATTTTGTTTATCATTTTGCTGACAGGATGCCCTCTAAAAAGCTATGCAGGCTTTTGGGAGGTCCAGTAAGAAAACCAGAGTTAGAACTGACTCAAAGGCACAAGGACATAGCTGCTGCATTGCAGATGGTTTATGAGGAAGTGTTATTTAAAATATTAAACCATGTCTATAAAGAAACTAAATGCGAGAATATTGTTTTAGCAGGTGGATGCGGCTTAAATAGTGTAGCGAATGGAAAAATATTAAAAAATACTCCTTTTAAACATTTTTGGGCTCAGCCAGACCCTGGAGACGGCGGGACAAGCATTGGTGCTGCCTGCTATGTATACAATACAATTTTAGGCAATAAAAGGAGCTTTGTTTTGGAGGGGGCATTTTTAGGCCCAAGATTCTCAACTGAATCAATAAAGAGATTTCTTTACAAAAACAACATACAACATTCAGAGTTTAAAGATGAAAAAGAGATGATAGAAAAAACAGCAAAATTAATTTATAATAATAAAATGATTGGATGGTTTCAGGGCAGGATGGAATGGGGCCCAAGGGCTTTAGGCAGTAGAAGCATATTAGCAAATCCATGCAATCCAAAAGCAAAGGAGTTATTAAACAGCAAGGTAAAACATAGGGAAAAATTCAGGCCATTTGCTCCTGTACTATGTGAGGATGATGCACTAAAATACTTTGATTGCGATAAACCTATTCCAGAGCCCACTGGTTTTATGCTGATGATTTATCCAATAAAAGAAGAGTGGCACAATAAAATACCTTCTGTAACACATATTGATGGCTCTGGAAGGCTCCAAACAATAAGGAAAAAACAAAATTCTCTTTATTATGATCTTATAAAGGAATTTGGCAAACTTTCAGGCATTCCAATTTTAATCAACACATCATTTAACATAAGGGGAGAGCCGATTGTATGCACACCCTTTGATGCCTATAAATGCATGATGGGAACAGGCATTGATTACCTTATTATAGATAAATTTTTAATAAAAAGAGGAGAAAACCAAAAAGATATGTGGAACAGTGAGAAATATGCAAAAGATTAATAAAAAACAAGTTAAAACAACAACAAGGCAAAAGATATTCTTAGTTTTATTTGGCATATTTTTAACACTTGTTGTTCTTGAATTAGGTTTGCGCATTGGAGGGTTTGTGATTTCTTCATACCAAAGGTCTGGAAATAAAATAATATCTAATTTAGATGATAGTTATCATATTCTGTGTTTGGGTGAGTCAACTACTGCAGATCTTTATGGAAATAAGAATTCCTGGCCCATGCAACTTGAGATTATATTGAATAATAGAAGTTCAGAAACTAAGTTTAAGGTGTTCAATGAAGGGGTTAGTGGAACAAATACTGCATTTATATTATCGCGCTTGGAAGGCAACTTAAACAAATATAAACCACACATAGTCATCACGATGA
>JAFCBX010000097.1 GCA_017610505.1 Methanosarcinales archaeon
AAAGTTTAAGAAAAAGATAAGATTAACAGTACAGGTAAGAAGCGAAGTGGCAGAAAATGATGAACTTATAGATGCAATGAGATTTGCTGGAGTAACAACCCTGGCTATTGGGTATGAAAGCCCAATAAATGAAGAATTAAAAGCCATGAGAAAAGGCGTAACTGTAGAGAAATATATTGAAAGATCCAGGAAACTATCAAAGTATTTTTATTTGCATGGAATGTTCATATTCGGCTATCCAGAATTTAAAGATTCAAAATATAAATCAAATCTGACATTAGAACAAAGAGCAGAAGCATATGAAAAATTCTTCAAAGAAGCAAGGATAGACACAATACAAGTGCTAAATGCAGTTCCTATACCTGGTTCAGAGCTTAGGGCCAGACTTGAAGCAGAGAACAGAATCCTACCATTAGAGAAAGTTGGCTGGGACAGATATGATGGATTGTTCTTATGCTATGACCCAAGACCAGAGGGATTAGATCCATCTAAACTACAAAATTTACCAAGAGAATTAATGAAAAAAAAATATTTGGGTAATTCTATTAACAGCACTCTAAATTATGGCAACTGGATTAACTGGACATATGAAACACTAGGGTTCCCAATAAAATTTGGACTATCTTATCCTAAAAGGCTTTTTCATGACTTAATCGAAAAGAGAAGGGATAAGGGCAAAACTAAAGGAGAAAGTTTGTTGCCTAAAAGAAATATTTTTTATGAGTCATTAATAAACACCTGGGGAGACATAAGCAGAAGATGGAGAAACCTTTTTGTTAAGACATATGCTGGTGGGATTGTAAGAAGTTGGTTAAAGGAATACAAAAAGAGTGACATCCAGGGATACTATAAGAATTATCTGCAAGGGGGCAAAACAACTAACTGAAAAATTAAGAAAAGTCTGTGATTAAGTTAACTAGAGTAATGGGAAAAATATTTATATCCTAATGTATTATAATGATTATGAAAGATAAATATCAAAAAGGATCTGCTGATTCTAAGTCATATTATGTTGTTGATAAAAAATCTGGCAAAATAGTGCCTATATATCTGCCTGCAGATGCTGTAATTCCTAAAGCAAGACCTGGTGTAAAGGCAGGCAATCCTCTTCTTGATGAAATAAATAAAAAATTAAGAGAGAAAACATAATAGAAAAAACGAAAATGTTAAAACATTATGTAGAATTTTTGTATCCTGGAGCTCAACTTATTGAAACATCAGTAAGAGAAGTACAAATTAGAGATCCATCAACAATTCAGGCATCCAAAGAATGTTTTGGTTACAGGTTCTTTGATAGACAGGAAATTACATTAGAAAATGAAAAACACAAACCAGAGACTTTGAAGGGAGAGCCGAAAAATTATTCTGGAATCTATTATTTTGGAAAAACAATGACCCTTGAAGAAATAAAAAGAGAAATACCTAATGCAAGGCATTTAATCAATAACATGGAACGTAATAAAGGGAACAAATTTGTGAAGACAAGAGGAGGAACTTTTCACCCATTTACAATAGATGATGTAATTCTTTCAGAAAAGTAATTTTTATAATCTTTTGGGTAACAAAGTTGCAAGATTATTATTTCTTGAGTCCCCAAAAATTGCAACTAACTCTAATCATGCTTCTTAAACCAAATATATTTATAGTAAACTTGTATTGTTGTGGTTATGAAGCAGGCCATAATAGACAACATTGGAATATTCTTGCTTAAGAAAGGATTTACAATAAAGAGCATGACCCATACATGCTTTGATATTATTGCCAGAAGCAGCTCCATGGTTCTGCTGATAAAAGTTCTTGAGGATGCGAACTCAATAAAAAAGGATTTTACAGATGAGATGGAGCACATAAGCTCTTACATAAATGCTTCTCCGTTGATTATAGCAGAAAAAGCAGGATCTAGCCTGGAAAATAATGTTGTTTACTCAAGGTTTGGAATATACACATTAAATCTTGCAACATTCAGAAACTGCATAAACAATAATTTTCCTTTTGTAAAAAGAACACAAGCAGGACTGACTGCATGCATTCTCGGGAAAAAACTAAAGCAGAAAAGAGAGCAGGAGGGCTACTCCATAAATGAACTATCAAAAAAGCTTGGAGTTAGCAGCAGGATGATAACCAAGTATGAGAATAATAACTCAGAGATAAGAATAAAGAAGGCAATAAGGCTTTACAACTTACTGGGTGATGAGGTCTTTGACAAAATAAATGTTTTGGGCTCTGAAAAAAGATTGTTTGAGGAAGGCAAGTCAGACATATCCAAAAAATACTCTAATTTAGGATTTAAGTCACTTGAAACAAAAAAAGTGCCTTTTGACATAATAGCTAAAAAAGACAAGGATATAATCCTTACGGGAATAGGAGACAAGACAAATCCAAAATTCAGCTCATTATCAAGATTATTAGACGTTGACAACCTTATCATCTTCAAAAAGAAAAAGCCAAAAAACATTCCCTCTCTAACAAAAGAGGAATTCCTGGATTTTGAAAAGTCCAATGAATTGATAAAGTTTTTAAAGGAGTTTGACTAACTGTATAATATGACCCAGACAAAGCAATGCGAGCTGTGCAATGGGGATATGATTAAAATATCTTCTGTTATAATCAGTGATACAGAATATGCTATATGGAAGTGTAAGAAATGCCATCATGAGGTTGCAAGTGCAGAAGATTGATTCTAAAATAGTGGGGAACAACTAAAATGAAAGCAAATGTATCTAACTATAACAACAATGAAGAAATAACAATAACAGAGGGAGAAGAGCATAAAGGAACAACAACAAAAATTGAGGGATTAGTTAAGAAATTAGAACATGACAAACTAAATA
>JAFCBX010000016.1 GCA_017610505.1 Methanosarcinales archaeon
ATTTATACAAAAGCAATGACTTGATAAAAAAGAATTATTTTGGATTGTTTAAGCCAAATAAAAAACTCTTTGGCAGGGTTGGAGATTATATTTTAATAATGAAAGAAAACTATACAATAATGGATTATCTTCTTGGGGAGAGAAAAGGATTTAATATAGGAAACCATGGCGGTGTAAGCAAGCAAGAAATGCATGTCCCTTTGGTAATAATAAAAAAATAATTCTTTTTAATAAATTATCTTAAACTCTTTGTCAAAAGTTTATTTTCTATGATATAGTAATAACAATCAAAAGATTTATATACTTATTTTATGTACAATAGATAATACCAAAAAAATATCTTAAAATGTCAGAATGCCAGAGGAAAAAGAAATAAAAAGAAGCTTTATATTTCGCAAGGATTTAATAGCAGGGGGCAAATCCTACGATGAATTTACTTATCCAATATGTAATGAAATATGCAAAATATCAGAAAAAGACAGAAATTATTTTTATAAATCTGAGGATTCTTCAATTCCACTGGGAAAAAAGCTTACATTTCTTCCTAAACTAATAAATTATATTAAAACAGGAAAAAAATGTCAGGAAGTATTTTTTATGCAAACATATAGTAAACTTGAATCTTTATCTCGTAAATTTAACTATGATGATTTTTCTGAAAGAACCGAAGAATTCGAAAAACTTTGTGAAAAAGATATTGGTGTTGTGTATGAGACAGATGGGCTTCTTGTATGTGCAGATATGAAAGATACTTACGGAAAGGAACTTTCTGATCTTGTTAAAAAGGAAATAAATAAATTAAACATAGAACTTGTTGAAAAATTTGTCAATGGAATCTACATATCCTTACCTAAAGGTTATACAAAATAAATAAATACTGCGGACTAAAGTCCACAGTATTTGAAAAAATTGTCAAGAATATTGTCATTCATCTGCAAACTGAAGTTTGCAGTATTCTGACAATTTTTGATAAAAAAATAATTATTAGATTTCTTTTTTCAACATCTCAACTATCTTTTTTCCGTCGGCCTTGCCGCGAAGTCTGGCCATTGCCTGGCCCATCAAGGCATTAAAAGGAGCGCCCTTATTTTTTTCAATTATTTCTTTGAGAATTTTCTTTATTTCATTATCACTCATTAAAAGATATTTTGAGTAATCAACCTTTTTTCCCTGGGCCTTCTCAACCAGAATCTCAAAAACAGCCTCTTTTGATATCTTTCCTTTGTTAAGATAATCAAGAATCTCTTCAATATGCTCGCTAATATCAACCTCTTTGTTATATCTTCTTTTTATTTCCTTGCCAAAATTAACTAAACTGTCTGCTATAAATAATGGCTTAATATTTTTGTATTTCTTAGCAAGCTTTATGAAAAACTCTGTTTTGCCAGATTTTGTTATCAAGTCTGCTAAGTCTTTATTCAGCTTGAAATCTTTTTCAAGTTTTTCTGATCTATCTGTTATAAGCTTTGGAATCTTTATTTTGCTTATATCCGGCCTTATAGTCCTAATATCTGTCTCAGGATACATCCTTGCAGAGCCGGGCATTGGCCTCATAAAACTTGTTGTCAAGTCTTTATTGGCTTTTCTCACTTCTTTTTTTAGCTGCTGCCCTTTTTCCAATAATTTAACATGCCTTTTTGCTTCATTCTCAATAATTTTTGGCATGTTTTTTAAGTCCTGGAAACCTTTTATTTCAACTCTTGATTTTCCTTTAATAGAAAGATTAACATCCTGCCTTATTGTAAGATTAACATCCTGCCTTATTGTGCCCAGGCCTCTTTTTACCTTGTTTGTTGACCTTAAAATCATTCCAATCTTTTTTGCAGTTTCCTTGCAGTGCTCTGGATCCTTTATGTCAGGAGCAGTTGCAATCTCAATCAATGGAATTCCTAACCTTGAAAGATTATAAACATCCTCTTTATCTGTTCTTTTGACTATCTTTGCAGCTTCTTCTTCAAGGCAAATACTATCAATCCTTACTTTCCCCTTTGATGTTTCAACAAAACCGTCTGTTGCAATCAAGGCAGTCCTTTGAAAACCAGATGTGTTTGAGCCGTCAACAACAGTTTTTCTCATAAAGCAGATTTTGTCAATAATTTTTGCATTAAGCATTAATGCAACCTGCAATGTTATTCCCAATGCTTCCTTGTTAACATCATGTGGCGGCTCTTCATCCAGTTCAACTAAACATGTTGTGTCAGAATAAGCCTGATAAATAAACTTCTTGCCTCTTTTAACCTCATGCAAAGCAGCAGCATCAATTTCGCCGCTTTCGCCGGCAATTGCCCTTAATTTTCTTTTTATTACAATGTCCGGCTTATCATCCCTTATAATAGAAGGACAGTTGCAAAACAGCTTGTGTGTGTCAAGCTGCTGGTGTATCTCAATCCCACATTTGAAATTAAGCTTTTCATAGTCTAACTGCATAACCAAATAAAAACATAAGAACTTTATAAATCTTGCTGATTATTTGCCCTAGGAAATAGCTCGGCTTTTTCACTTTGATTATCTTGTACAAATTCTATCTTGCCCACATGCCTTTTTGGTTTAGCCAGTGATAACTTCTTCTGACTTTTTCCATAAGGTATATGATATAACTAACGTTGTAGTCAGATTCCAACAATCCAAAATTTATTTTTAGTTTGTTCATCGTTCAAACTAATTAATAAGTTAATAAATATCCTGTGAAAGATTATTATATAACTGGCTTATAGTTAAATCTTTCATAAGTTTTATAAACAAAAAATAACCCCTTGCCATAAATGATACAATTAGTTTACAACCCTCATTGGTTTTACGGAAAAGACATAATCATAGATATAGTCAGCATTTTTGTGCTTTTTTTAATTGCATTTTTTAGCATAAAATTTTACAAGCTAAACAAAAGGAATAAGAACTATCTTTTCCTTGCACTTTCATTCATATTTATTGGATGCTCCTTTATTTTTAAAATAATAACCAACTTTACTATTTATTACCATGTCCTTGAAACAAGAAGGATAGGGTTTATGACTTTTACATATAATGCAGTAAACTCATCACATATTCTTTTCTTTGTTGGATTTTTGATATACAGGCTTTTAATGCTATTCGGGCTTTACATGCTTTATTCAATATACCTAAAACAGCAAAAATCAAATATATTCCTAATTTCTTACCTTATAATTATTTCAACCTATTTTAGCAGTTCAACATATTACCTTTTTCATATAACCTCATTATTTTTCTTAGTCATTATCACATACAGATACTTAAAAAACTACAAAAAAAACAGAGATTCTACAACAAAACTTTTGGCATATAGCTTTGGAATGATAACCCTGAGCCAGGTGGTTTTTGTGTTTGTAGCAATAAATACCTTCCTATATGTTATAGCAGAATTAATACAATTGGCAAGTTACATTAGTCTGCTTATTACTTTTATTATGGTGCTTAGACATGGCAAGAAAAAGAAGTAGGATTGATATTATTGCAGATATGCTTTCCTCAATCCTGGATAAAGGTGGAGAAATAAAACCAACCCACTTAATGTACAAATCCAATCTTGCCCATAACCAGATGAAAACATACCTTGAGGAGCTTATAGAAAAAAATTGTGTGAGAAAAATTACGAAGAATAACCATGAGTATTTGATTATAACCAATGATGGATCCAGATTACTTGAAAAAATAAGAGAAATGAAAGAGTTTGAGAGAACATTTGGGCTTTAAAAAAATTTAGGGGGTTAAAATGAATGAAGAGATAAAAAAATTAAACTTAAAATCCGAAAAATATGCTGAGCAAATTAATAAGCTAAAGAATGAGGTAAAAAAGGTTATTGTTGGACAGGAAGAAACAATAGAAAAGCTTCTCATAGCGCTTATTTCAAATGGACACGTTCTTCTGGAAGGTGTTCCCGGGCTTGCCAAAACATTAATAATAAAAACATTGTCAGACTGTGTTGACTCTGGTTTTGTTAGAATACAATTTACCCCTGACTTATTGCCTGCTGACATAACAGGAACAAAAATATACAAACATGAGGACTCATCTTTCAAAACACTAAAAGGTCCTATATTCACAAATTTTGTTCTTGCTGATGAGATAAACAGGGCTCCTCCGAAAGTCCAGTCTGCTTTATTAGAAGCAATGCAGGAAAGGCAGGTAAGCATACAGGGGGATACATATAAGCTTAGCAGACCATTCTTTGTATTAGCCACGCAAAACCCAATTGAATCAGAGGGAACATATAAACTTCCTGAAGCCCAGGTTGACAGGTTCATGTTTAAGCTGCTCATTAGTTACCCAAAAAAAGAAGGGGAAATTAATATTATGAACAGGTTTACAGAAGGCACTTCAATAAAGCTATCAAAAGTAATTTCTGCCAAAAAGATAATTGAAATGCAGAAATTTAACCAAAAAATTTATGCTGATAAAAAAATCAAGGAATATGTTGCAGATATTGTTGATGCAACAAGAAATCCTGAGAAATATAATCTTAATACAGTAAATGGCTATATTGAATACGGAGTATCTCCAAGGGCTTCTTTATGGTTAATACTGGCAGGAAAGGCCCATGCAATGCTTAATGGCAGGGGTTATGTTATTCCTGAGGATATAAAATCAGTCTGTTATGATGTTCTGAGACACAGGATTTTATTAACCTACGAAGCAGAAGCAGAAGAAATAACAACTGACAACATCATAGAAAAAATTATTGAAAAAATCAAAGTTCCTTAAAATGCAGAGAACAAAAGAGATTATAAAGCAGGTTAGAAAAATAGAAATTTCTACAAAAAAATTAGTTGATGGAATTATAACAGGAAACTATCACTCAGTCTTTAAGGGTCAGGGAATAGAATTCTCTGAAATAAGAGAATATAACCCTGGAGATGATATCCGGACAATAGACTGGAAGGTTACTGCAAGATTCAATCATCCATTTATTAAGGAATTTATTGAAGAGAGAAATTTAAGAATGTTTTTTGCTTTTGATGTATCTGGCTCAGGATCCTTTGGAAACAATATATCAAAAAAAAGGAAGGCTATAGAGCTTATTGCAAGTCTGATGTTTGCTGCTTTAAGAAATAATGACAAAGTGGGCCTGTTTTTGTTTACAGACAATGTAGAGAAATTCATTCCAGCAAGAAAGGGAAGAAGGCACATACTTAAACTAATCAGCACCATTGTTTCCTATGAGCCGCAGTCAAAAAAAACTAACTTAAATAATTCACTTTCCTATGTTTCAAAGGTTATTAAGAAAAGAAGCATTTTGTTTATTATATCTGATTTTTATTCATCTGATTTTTCCAAGCCATTAAAAATATTAAGGAATAAGAATGATGTTATTGCTATTAATATCTCTGATTTAAGAGAAAAAGAAATACCTGAGGTTGGCTTGATACAGCTTGAAGATGAGGAAACAGGAGAGCAGCTGCTTGTTGATACCTCAGACTTAGATTTTAGAAAAGGCTATACAAAGCTTGTGAATGAAGTGCAAAGAAAATTAAACTTTCAGCTGAGAAAAATGAAAATAGACACAATCAACATACTCACTAACGAGCCTTATGATATCCCATTAAAAAGATTTTTTAAAATTAGAAAGCAAAGGGTGGTGAGATAATGGCTGGCTTCGAATCCCCTTTTGTTTTATTGTTTCTGTTATCACTGCCTATTTTATTTTATTTTTACAAGGCCATAATAGAAAAAAAGAAAAAAGAAGCAATAAAATTCAGCAATCTTATGTTTATCAAATCTGTTTTAGGCAACAAGAAAAAATCCTACAGATCAGATATCCTGTTTTACCTATCTCTTTTAATTATTGCATTAATGATTATAGGTTTTACAAATCCCCACATACCATTAAAACAGGCAAAGGAAGGGGTCAATGTTGTCCTTGTTATTGATGTTTCAGGAAGTATGCAGGCAACTGATTACAAGCCATCAAGGATTGAAGCAGCAAAAAAATCTGCAGAAATACTCTTAAAATCATTGAAGCCAAAAGATGATGCAGGCATTGTAACATTTGAATCAGGCGCTACAACAGCTGCTTATTTAAGCCCTTACAAAGAAAAGGTTATTGAGAAATTAAGGAGCATTACACCTAAGGAAGGCAGAACTGCGATAGGTGATGGACTAAGCCTGGGAATAGATATGGCTACCTCAATTCCAAACAAGAAAAAAGTAGTTATTTTACTAAGTGATGGGGTTAATAATGCTGGAGTTATATCCCCTTCTGAGGCTATTCAGTTTGCTAAAGCCAATAAAATTCAGGTCTATACAATAGGTATGGGCTCTGATGGAAAGGTTGTTTTGGGGTATGACTGGTTTGGAAACCCCCAGTATGCAGAACTTGATGAGCAGACACTAAAAGCAATAGCACAAGAGACTGGAGGAAAATACTTTAAATCAGTGGATGACAAAACCCTAAATGAAGTATATCAAAATATAGGCAAGGACATTAAAAGAGAGAAAGAAGAGACAAACATAAAGGATTGGTTTTTTCTTGCAGCTTTAATTGTGTTGTTTATTCAGGCATACTTAAGATATGGAAAAGGAAGGATTATACAATGATATTCATGAAAAAAAATATTCGTTATGCTTTTGTCGGAAAGATGATTGAAAAAGGGCTTTCTAAACATTTTAAAAATCTGATGCTTGTGACTACAAGGAGCATAAACTCATTAAACAAGTGCATAAAATCAGCAGAGGGGGGTGAAATAATATGGGCAGGACCTGTTTTAAGTTAGTAGTTCTTTTTATTATTACAGGAATCATAACACCTGTTTGTTTTGCCAAAGCAGATATAACCTTCTCAATGAATCAAACTGATTATTATTTTAATGTTGGGGAAAATGCATTAGTTGCGTTAGAAACTGAAAACACTTACAACAAGCCAGTTGATGGAATGTTAAGCTACACTATTACCCAAAGCATTAACCAGGGCGGGTTTAGTTATTCAAGTTCAAATACACAATCAAAAAATTTTGTTATTCAGGAAGGAAAAAATACAGTTGAATTTAATTTTGGAACATCAGACAGCCCTTTAACATTAAAGGTTGCTATGAGCTTTAATTATAATCTAAATGAAGCTAGGGTTGTTAATCTTGATGAGATTACTATCCATTTTGTTTCAGATGGATCCCAGAAGAAAAACAAACAGAACCAAGTAAAAAGCTCATCTGAAAAAGTAAGCCAGGCTAACCAGCAGAATCAGAACACGCTTTCCCAGCAGATGCAAAACCAGATTAACCAGATGTTTAACAATCAACAGCCTCAGCAGGATTCACAGCAGAGATTGCAAAATAACCAGCTTGCCCAAGATAGCTCTGCATTAAAGCAGCAGATGCAAAAACAAATCCAGGAACAGCAGAAAATGAGGGATGAATTTCAAAAGCAGCTTTCTAAAAATAAACAGTTGCAAGATATGAATCAGCAATTATTAGAACAGGGGTATAATCAAACAGGCTCAAAATTAGATCCAGTAACAAATGATTCAGGAACATTTGAAATTAATTATCAAAATGAAAATGGAGAAAGTGCAAACATAAAGGGCGAAATGAGAAATGGGGAGATGATAAAACTAAAAAAGCAGACTGCTGAAGACAGAGGAAAAATGATTAAAAAATTACAGGAGAATCCTGATTTTAAGAAATTTGAGAAACAGCTTGCTAAACAGGGATTTAACCAGACTGATGTTAATTTTGAGCAGATGGAAAACAAAACACTTGTAAATGTGAATTATAAAAATAAGAATAATGAAAATGCTTCAATAAAATCAGAGTTTAATAATGGGAACATAACAAAAGTTGAACTTGAAGATAACTCGCATAATAAGAATTTGTGGCCTTTAGTGATAGTGGTTATCTTGCTGTCCCTTCTTGGATACTTTATTTATAAAAAATATAAGAAAAAAATTATACCTGAAAGTGAGGAAGAACTAATTAAAGAAAAACCATTTGATTACCTTGCAGAAGCAACCAAGATGCTGGAGCAGTCTAAGTCAATGTTTGAAAATAAGAAATATAAGGATGCTTATGGAAAAGCTGGTCAGGCATTAAGACTATTCTTAAGCTATAAAAACAATCTTAGAAAAGAGCTTACAAATGATGATATAATAAGGCACATTAAAAAACAGAAAAAGCCCTATAAAGAGATAAAGGAATACTTTGACTTATGCAGCTTAGTAGAGTTTGCAAAATACCAGGCAAACAAAAAGGATTTTAATAGGATAATAAATATTGCAGAAAAATTAATCAAATAGTTGTGTAATTCGTGTTATATAATCAAATAAAAACACAAGAACTTTATAAAGTTTGCTTAAATAATAATCACACATTTGATTTTATAATATGATTTTTTGTTTGCTATTAGAAAAATAAGTAATTAATTGACCATTTTGTGGATAAAACTCAGTTATTCTATAAGAATTACCACCAAGTAAAAGATTTTCGAGTTCTATTTTTACATCCTTTACAGCTAAAATTTTTGTTATATCTTCTCTAAGTTTTTGTAAATCTTTTCCATCTTTATTACTTCCAGATGCTTTGACAGTAACTCTTTCATCTGGCTCTAACCTAACAGTATCAATCAGTTTGTATAATCTACTATAGAAAAATGCATTTGGGGGTATGCTTTCAGCGTGATATACTCCAGAATGTTTGATTTTTCCGTTTTCATCTTTTACAAACGCACCAAATACAATGCACGGGCTTGTGAAAGATACAGTTCTCAAAGGACCCTGATAATCACTAATTGTGAAACAACTCTCTTGTTTTTGGTACACAAAAAAATTATATTGTTGGCCACAGATTTTGTTTATTGATTTATGCTTGAGCTCTACAACATTGGTTTTTCTATTAGGAGATTCATTTGCATCAAAGAATGCAAGTGCATCATTACCAACAAAAATTACTGGGAAGGGACATTCTTTTTTAATCTTATTGATCATCCTTCTTCTAAAATCAAAATAACTTAAATTAGTTTTATTTATTTTTGATATTAAACTCATACAACCTACAAGATAATATAATCTTTATAAATATTTTGTTTATTTATTACTTTTAAGATATTACATAAACAATTATAAGAGGTTCTTCTGCTTACTTTAGATTTTTTGATTCCATGAATATTGCACCAAACTCTGATTCCTTAGAAGCTAACAGCACCCAATGTTATGCAAAATATCATTCAATAAGTCAGAATGTAAAGCATGTTTCAGCTAAGAAATGTCTTGTCTTCAACTCTTTCAGAGATTTCTCCCCTGAGGTTTTTTGTAATCAGGACTTTAACTTTCTCTTTCTTGTAGTTGCTTAAAAGCCAGGCCAGCTTAATAAAAGTTGTTTCAGCTGTCATATCATTTAGATGGCCCAAGACTCCAATTTCCTGCAATTCCCTCATTGGTGTATAAACATTCATCTGCAAGCGGCCATAAATTGCCTGCGATGACATAACTGCTATTAAGCCTTTTTTTATCATATCCTTTAAGGTTGTAAATATCTTCTTGTTTTCCTTTGTATACTCATCTATTTCCTCATTTGGCAAGTGGCCGAGGCCAGTTCCTTCAATAACCAATCCATCAAAGTTTTTGTAAGCCAAAAATTCATCTGCAAACATGTTAGTGTGTGTTTTTATTAACCCGATTTTTATTTTTTCATTAATTAGCTTTAATTTTAATTTTCTTTTGTCTTTTTTATTGTAGTTTTTATTTAAAAATGAAATGTTTTTTTCATTGAAATTAACCCTTGCAATAGGTATTGCATTAATAGGCCTGAAAGCATCTCTTCTGCTAGTATGCATTTTTCTTGTTTTCAAAGCTGGCAATATTAAGCATGACTCATCACTCATATTCTCATGCATACATATTGCAACATCTGCAAAATCAGAATTTGCAATAAAATAGCAGGCAGATATTAAATTCAGTCCAGCATCACTTGAGCCCCGGTCAGAGCTTCTCTGCGAGCCAACTAAAACAACAGGAACAGATAAATCTTCCAATATAAACCTTAAGGCAGCGCTTGTGTAATGCATTGTGTCTGTTCCATGTGTTATTATTATGCCATCAACACCTTTTTTAACCTCTTTTTCAATCTCTTTTGCCATAAGATTATAATGCACAAACCTCATCATCTCAGACTGCATGCTCGCTATCTTCCTTGAGTTTATATTTGCAATATTCTTTAACTCGGGAAACATGCCAATTATCTCACTTGGAGAGAATTTTGCAATTACCCCACCTGTTTTATAATCAACCTTTGAGGCGATTGTCCCGCCTGTGTGCAATATGGAAATTGTTGGAAGCTTTTTATCAGTTTTTATCTCAGCTGGCTTTTGTTTTTTCTCAATAGGACTTTTAACCAGTTTAATGGCCTTAACATTCTTCTTGTCAATGCCAATATTATAACCGCTCTCAAGCTTAAGAATAATAATATCCTCTTCACTCTCAGGAACTGGCATAAGAATTCCATTTAACTTCTTATCTTTTGTCTCAACAATAACAGTATCCCCTGTTTTTGGTTCCATATAATCAAATTAATTTATTTATTATTTAAATGTTTTTATTCTTAAATAGATATCTCTTGGTGGAATACTGTTGAGTTGCATATTCCTTAATAAGTCTGAAATATTCTCTTTGTTGTTCTATGGATGCGTTTCCATCTTCTGCCAGAAATTTTTCATCAGTAAATAATTCGTTTCCTTCTCTGTATCTTGATGAAACTTTTATTAATTCAACATTCTGGACTGTTCCAATATAAAGATTTTCTCCTGAAAAACCAATATATACCTCATTTTTCCCAGGAAACGGCCTAGTCATGGCTTCAAAAAAACGCAAATTTAATGGCCCATCAAATTTATTTTGTTTTTCATATATTTTAATTTCAATAGTATCATCTTTTTTTGGGATATTATGAAGGATTAGATATTTTTCTGCAATAGTATGAAAAGTAAGATTTATACTACCTGAATGCGGCATTAGGAAACCCTGCTTGCTTGGTTTATGATCAATTATAATATATCCTTTATGACTATAAAGCCTATATTCATACATATTAATATTAGAATAATAGGTTATTTTAGTGTTTTCATTGAAAATAATCTCCCTTAAATAACTAAAAATCTGGTCTTGTGCTGACTTTTCGAATTCCATATTCTTAAAAATTTTAAAATTGCATATAAACTTTTTTATTAGTCCTGTTTTGAAAAAAATAAACAAAGCACAGCAAACCTTAATGTGCCACGCTAAAAACAGATTTAACCTTGTCAATGACTGGCTGGGTTTCTAATTGTGGGTTATCCAATATCCATTTGTACAACAATGGAGATACTATTGCTGCCAAGGCAATGTTTCCTGCTAAATGGTATAATGTAAAAGGTATCTGGCCCATAAAAGTCAACATAAAGGACTGTTTGAAGAAAAGCATTCCTGTTCCAATTCCTGTTATTGCATCATAGATTAATGTTCCAACCACTGAAAATCCAACATAATATTTTATTTTATTTTCCTTGTTCTTAAAGTAAAAT
>JAFCBX010000098.1 GCA_017610505.1 Methanosarcinales archaeon
GACTTCTGAAATATGCTCAATATCAGAGCCCGGCGAAGCTGTTAATGCAATTATCCTTGGAAACTTTGCAAGCTTGTGGTATTGCTTTGCAACCCATACATAAGAATAATCCTTCACAGCCTTATGCGCCTCATCAAAGCCAAGTAAGCTTACTTCCTGAAGATTTATTCTTTTTGCGATTATATCATTTTCCAGTCCCTGTGGTGTTGAGAAGATTATTTTTGCATCTTTCCATAGCTCTGCCCTTTTCTCTGGCTTAACCATTCCTGTGAATATGACTAATTTATCTTCATCTATCTCAAAATGCTTTTTGAATACTTCTTTATACTGGTCTATTAAAGGTCTTGTTGGGCCTATAAACAATATCTTTGAGTTTGGGTACTGCTTTAGCCTATGGGCTGCAAGCATAAGAAATATGTTTGTCTTGCCCATTCCAGTTGGCAGAACAACTAATGTATTTTTTTCAGCACATGTTGCAAATATTGTCTGCTGGTATAATCTTGGCTCAAAGTTTTTTATCATAAACAAAAGAAATCTTTAAGGTTTAAATAGTTTATTGCTTAGTTTTATACATTAACTTTATAAAAACCGGGATTTTTCCAGTTTAGTATGAGAATAAATATTGGATCAAAAAACCAGGTAAAGGTTGATGCTGTTAAGGAGATTATCAAGGATTATGATATTTTGTCAGAAGCAGAGGTTTTTTCATTAGAGGTTTCCTCAGAGGTTTTTAAGCAGCCAAAATCCATTCATGAAACAGTTAATGGAGCTAAGAATAGGGCCAGAAATGCCTTCCAAAACTGCAAATATAGTTTTGGCATTGAAAGCGGATTAATAAAAGTTCCAAATACAAAAACAGGATATATGAATGTTTGTGCATGTGCAATTTATGATGGAAAAGATTATCATATTGGTTTGTCATCTGCATTTGAATATCCAACCAAGGTAACAAAACTTGTTTTTTCTGATAACCTTGAAATAGATGAGGCAGTTTATAAAGTGGGCTTAACTAATGATAAAAGGATTGGCCGATCAGGCGGCGTCATAGGCTATTTAACAAAAGGCAGATTAAAACGAAAAGAATACACAAAGCAGGCAATAACCACAGCTTTAATTCATTTAGAAAACCCAGAGTTATTCAAAAATTCTAATAATTAATCTCTTGGTTAATATTATTGCTTGATTTTGAAAATTTAAAAAGGCAAGTTATTTATAGGGGTGATTTTTTCTACTTGGAAGTGGTTTAAAATATGGAAGAAGAAAACATAGATGATCTTATTGAAAAGGTAAGAAATAGCTGGGGTTTGGGAAAACCTGGTCATTTTAAAGACCCTGAATTTGAGATAATATACAAGCGTTTAAGGGACGGAGGTCTTGAGAAATACACTCAACTAAAGTATCCATACACAAGAGAAGAGCTTGATGCTTCTGATAATCTTGCTGCCAAGGTAAGCATGGCTGCAGGGATTTGGGCAGTTAAATATGTAGATTTATACAAGAGCAACATTACCAGAGATTATAAAGCTGAAATAAAAATAGAAAAACCAAAAGATTTTGAATTTAAGTTATTTAAGGAAAAAATTGAAAGAGATGTTCCAGGCATAATATACATGTATAATTCAAAGGCATTTGTAACTAATGTAAAAGAAGGTAATAAATATGCTTATGTAAAGGCTGATCTGCTGATTGAACAAGGATTGAGATTGGCAAACACCCTTGATTTTATAAATAAAAATCCCAATAAGGTAGACCTTGTTGCTGATTTAAATTATAATTAAAAATAGTTTATTTAAATAATTCTTTCAAGACTTAAATATCTTTTATCAAAGAAACCACAAAATCCATTGGGCCATCATTCAGGATTACAGCATCAAAGTTTCTTTCATAAATATTTTTATTCTTTTCAATATACTTGTTAAGAAAGCCTATCTTTAGTATTACCTCATGCTCAAGGCCTTTTGCCATATCAATATCACCAAGACTATCGCCTATCAGGATTGTATTTTTCCTTTGCTTTATCATATCAAAGTATTTGGTTCCTTTTATTGCAAGCTCATCCTTATTGAAAGAGTGTATTATTTTTGACTTATAGCCTTTTACCCTTCCATTTTTGTCATAATCAAAGAAATTTGATATAATATGTATGTTGTTATACAATAGGCCTTTTGATTCAAGATGGCCTTTTATTATATCACCAACCCCTGCAGAAAATATTAAAAGAGGAATGTTTTTCTCATGAAGCTCTTTAAAGAAATCTTCTGCACCTTTTCTCAGTAAAATTCTTTTCTTTTTTATTATATCCTCAACAACTCCATTGTTCATTCCTTCCTCAACCAAAAGCCTTATGTGGCTGCTCCACCATTCCATCATCTTTTTGTCTTTCTCCTCATCAGAAATTTTGTGGTTTATCTCAAAGGGATGGTATTTGTCATAAAGTGCAAAGGATTTCTTAACATATTCTTCAGAAAGATAGCCCCCTTCCCTTATCTGCGAAATGCTTGTGTGAGTTTTCTGGTCCTTAACAAAAGCCTTTGTTAATGTCTTGTCAAAGTCACAAATAACATGCAAACTATCCTTGCCATCTGATTTTATTTTTTTTAATTTTTGCTCAAAGGCTTTTTTGTCTTTAATTAATATATTTTTCATAATAAAATTAATAATCATAGTTAAAATATAAATGTTTTTAATATCTATTCTTTTAATAATCTTATTATTTTTCAATTTCATATAACATTTGCCATAAGATTTAATCTTAATCAAAAATAAACAATTCATCAATT
>JAFCBX010000017.1 GCA_017610505.1 Methanosarcinales archaeon
TTCACAATAGCATGATTTTATGCAAACCTCTTTATATAAATCCTGAAATTCCCATTCTTTGCCTTCATACATTACCTTTCCTTTAACTTCCTGGTTGCATGCATAATTCATAGAGGAGGGGTATAATATATTACTACAAACAGTAGGGCAATCCTTGCTAAATAGCTCATTTTTGTAAAATCCCTTATGTCCTTCTATTCTTTTTATCTCCTTATTAACATCATCTTTAACCATTCCTGGAACCCTAAATTTAGGATTAAGAAGCTTCTTTGCAACAGAAAGGTATGCAACATTTCTTCTTGACAATTCCTTTAATTCTTTATCATCCAAACTTTTATACTGTTTGATTGATTCATCAATTGTCTTGTCTAAGAATTCATTTAACATTTGGGAAAGCTTATTTATCTCTATGTTCTTCAGAATCTCATTAAATTCAATATGAAATAAATGCATCACAGAATCAGTTGTAATAAAAATTGGAACCCCTTCTTTATCTTTGCTCCCGTATTTTGTTGCAGTAAGTTTAAGGTAGGCTATTTCAAATCTGTCATCCTCTCCGGGAATTATTACAACTCCATTCTCCAATAACTGCTTTTTTTGTTTCTCATTTAAGTCAACATCAAAATTTTCAACTAAATCCCTTTGATAGTTTTCAGGCAATTCAGTTAGAGGCAAGTTATATTCAGGATGATTATATTGTTGAGGTGTAAAAGAATACAATGGAGGATTATAGCTTAAGCTTGGCTCTTTTATTTTTCCAGAGCTATATTTTGCTATCTTTTCATCTGCACATCCTGAAATTAAGATTATAGATATTAATACTAATCCCAAAATAAAATTTGTCTTATTAATCATATTATCACCTTAAACTGAATTTATTATCACTTAAAATATTGTTCTATTTAAATATTCCTGTTTGTTTCGGCTGCAACCGTATTAGTTATACAATTAAATATTTACAGGATTTATTCAATAAAACCTTCTATAAGAAGGAAATTAACTCAACTTTATTCTAAAAACATAAAACTTTTATACAGAACAGCTTTAAAATAAAGTATGGAGCTTTTAAAACAGGTTATTGGTGAGTTAAGGCCAAAAAAAGATGTAGTTAATAAATGTATTATTGTTTTGGATAGTATAAACTCTGAAATCAAAAAAAAGAAAATTAAGGCAATGGCTGTTCTTGGTGGCTCTATAGCAAAGGGAACTTTCCTGAAAGATGATTATGACTGTGATATCTTTGTTAAGTTTAATTTAAGTTACAAAAAAAAAGATATATCTAATTTATTAGAAAAAATTCTTAAGACCTTTCCAAGAGTCAATAGGATTCACGGCTCAAGGGATTATTTTAATTTCAAATCAAATGGAATAAACTTTGAGATTGTTCCTGTTCTGAATATAAAAAAAGCAGAACAAGAAATCAATATAACAGACTGCTCGCCATTGCATGTCAAATGGGTTAAGGATAACCTAGATAAAAATCCAAAATTATCAGATGAGATAAGATTAACAAAGGCATTTTGCAAAGCATGCAATGTTTATGGAGCAGAATCATACCTAAGGGGATTTTCCGGCCATGTTCTGGATATATTAACAATCTATTACAATGGGTTTATACCATTATTGGAAAATGCTGTTAAATGGAAAGAAAAAGAAGTTATTGATTTCAATAATTACCACAAGGGCAGTGCTTTGGAAAGACTAAATAAATCAAAACTAAGCTCTCTTATAGTTATTGATCCAATACAACCAGAAAGAAATGCTGCTGCTGTTTTAAGCAAGGAAAATTTTCTTTTGTTTAAGAAATCTGCCAATAATTTTTTGAAAAAACCATCAAAAAAGTTTTTTGAGAAAAAAGAGATTACTATTAAGGAACTTAAAGAGAAGTCAAAGGGCAAAAACCTTATTTTGCTTGATATTAAGGCATTTGACGGAAAAGAAGATGTTGTTGGCTCTAAACTATTGAAAGCCCTTAACTATATAAATAAAAACCTTGTTTCAAATGACTTTACTATTTATAAAAAAGGCTGGAAATGGGATAAAAAAGAAAAGGCCTTGTTCTGGTTCATACTCGAAGATGAAATTTTGTCTGAATATTTTAAGAGGCTTGGGCCACCAATAAAAAACAAGGAGAATGTTAAGGCATTTATGAAGAAGCACAAAAAAACATTTATCCAAGGCAAAAGAATCTGCGCAAAAGTAAAAAGAAGTTTTAGGAAGCCAGAAGAACTGATAAAAACCCTGAAAAAGGGCAAATACCTTAAGGAAAGGACAAAGAAAATCGAAATGTTTATATACTAGCTTCTTAATAAATTATATACTAATATACAAAAAGGTATAAGCATGAAAAAAGCACAGATTCAGGGCCAGGTGTTTATCTATATTCTAACACTAATAATCGCAGGGGCTGTATTGCTTTATGGTTATAACGCAATAGTTAGCATTAAGGAAAGAGCAGAACAGGTTGAGCTTGTAAATTTTAAAACAAAACTAAAATCAGATTTTGAAACAATAAGCTCTGATTATGGCTCTGTCAAGACAAAGACATACAGTATTCCGTCAAAAGTAAAGGAAATATGCTTTTATCAGTATGTAGATATTGAAGTTGGTTACTCTGGTGAGAATATTAACATTAATAACCACTTAATTATAGATTCTATAACTGGTGGTACAGGTAATAATGTTTTTCTTGTTATTGGGGATACAATTGACCCAATGGAACTTGCAACAATTAAGCTTAGTGATGGTCAGATACTCTGCATCCCAATAAGTGGTAATAGGTTTAAGTTAAGGCTTGAGGGTTTTGGTGATAAGGTTTTAGTTGAGAGGGCATCATAAAATAATTAGGAGATATTAAGATTTACTAAATAAATGGCAGATAATAAAACAACTAAAAAATTATTTTTGATAATTTTGATTAGCTTCAGCCTCTTTATTCTAATAAGTGGCTGCAACAAACAAAAAACTCATTTTGAATGCAGTGATGGAAGCTGCATAAAAGTGGATGGTGCTGGGACTAATGAATGCACCGAGGATAGTGATTGTTATCACAAGGAATGCAGCAATGGGGATTGTGTAAAAGTAAATGAAAGGGGGGATGACAGCTGTATTAATGATGATGATTGTAAATTATGTATAGAAGAAGGAGAGGAAGGTTCTATTTTTAATGAGGATGTTTGCTGTGAAGGATTAGAGAAAATAAGTAATTCCTGGCTTGATAATGGAGAGTGTATGATGTATAAAGATGGCAGTTTTATATGTGCTAAATGTGGCAATGGAGAGTGTGGAAAAGGAGAGAATGAATGCAACTGCCCTGAGGATTGTACAATTGAATCCAAATGTGAAGAACTTAATTCTATACTTACAGAAGCATATGTTGAAACAGAATCAGCTAAAGGACAGGAAGAGATTGAGATAACACCTATTGCCTCTGACAGAGTTAAGGTAAGTATTCAAACAAAGACAGGCGGGGACTTGGACTTTTATGCATTTTATTCTGTGGATGATGGGCCAGAGATTGATTTGGGACAAAGTAATGATAAAAGGCTTATTACAGATTCTGGGCTTAGCATATCTAAAGATCATCAATTTATTGTAAGCTCTGGTGGTTACTCACACCTCCTTGAAGTAATTAATTTTGACGAATCAAACCAAGAGGTGGTATTCAAGAACTTAGGATTAGGAACAACATTTAAGGCAAAAGCGTATAATAATCTCTTAAATAACGGAACCTTTGATCTGGATGGCTACAAATATAGGTTTACTGCATTGTATGACAGTCAATTTATTGAGATGAACAGCCTTGGGACAGACAACGACTTTTACAGCGATATGATAAAGGATAAATTAAATGAAGGAGATTCCAAAAGCTATGATATTGCAGGCAAAAACTATGATGTTGAAATACTTATTGTAGCAGATCTAGCTTCACCAATGGTAAAGTTAAAGATTAATGGTGAAAATACAGATAGTTTGCAAAAAAATCACAGGTTTAAGCTTAGTGACGGGTCTATCATTGGGATTTATGATATAACCCTTGATAATGAAGAAGCAAATGGTATGGACACTGTAGAATTCTACATAAGTTGCGGAAACGGGATTGAAGACAAGGGGACAATCTTATGGACAAACCTCGGCGCAGGAATAAGAATATCAAATCCTGATGTTTATTCTGGCCTTATCGAGTTTTTTGAGGATGAAAAAATACTGACTGAGCATGATAACCCTGCAAATCATGTTAATATAACTATTGCAGATGGGGGAAAAGAGTTGATGCAGAAGATAACAGCAAACATGCCTGTTTCAGATGATGAAGATTTTGAGATGGCAGAAATAGAAGAAGAACAAAATACCTATGAGGGAATAACTAAGAAAGGAAGCAAGGTTGTCTATAAAAAATTACCTGAAAGCCAGCAAGGCTCAGTTACAATAAATATTAGCCAGGATGAATTAGTAAGTTATACATCATGCGGAGATGCAAAATATGATAAGCGGACAGATTTCAATAATGATAGACAGATAGACCCTGAAGATAAGGCTATATTCACAGAGAATGATGGCAATGAGGAATGGTGCACTGAACAGCTGGAAAAAACATTTGACCCATGCGAGTCAATTAACGAACTTCCTGTTTTTGAGGATTATCCCTTATTTTTAATTAAGGATAATCAATTAGATGCAATTATTGTTCTTGGTGATAATGCACCCACAGAAGATGCAATTGCTATTGCAGATATTGCACTTGGTTTGAGCTATATTCCAGATGGAGAAAATATCATAAATATTGATGTAGGATCACCAATACTAGCCTCCGAGGTTAGTGACCCAGAAGCACAAAATATGATTCTGGTTGGAAGACCAATAAAATATGCTGGAGCTGAATCAAATCCATTAATAGATAATTTTGAACTTCCTGATATTAGTTCAGGTCAATCACTTTTGAAAATAGCAACAAATGGGGATTATTATGCAGTTATTGTTACAGGAAAAGACAAGTCAGGGCCAATGGAAGGTGCAAAGTATTTGAAAGATTATGATGAACATTCACACATATTAAAGGGAAGGGAAATTCTAATAGGAGATAGGCTATGCACAGATTCTGATGGCGGCAAGAATTACTCTGTTAGGGGAAAAATAACAGGTGAACTTGTAGCTGGTCCAGGTTCACCATCTTCTGATATGTGTATTGATGATATTTGGTTGATGGAATTATTCTGCAATGATGAAGCTAAAGGTGAACCTATAGGGTATGAATGCCCAAATGGCTGCAGTGATGGAGCCTGCATCAAGGGAGAGACAGAAATAATAAGAATCAATGGAGAGTATACTGCCCTAAATGAGAACTTTCCTGATGATGTTTATTCATCAATTGTTTATTTCTATACAGGAAGTTTACCAAACAAAAAGAGGGTTAGGACCCTGCTTAACTTTGATTTAACTGGTCTTGAAGGCAAGGAAATAAAAAAAGTGAAATTAGTAATAAAAAAAGTAAATTTAACAGAACAGGATGAAGCTAATGCAGGGCAACTAATAGACCTTCATAAAGTTACAAGCCCCTGGAAAAGTGAAACCGCAAGCTGGAATAATCAACCTAAGTTTGATACAATAATAATTGATTCACAGGAAGTAACTTATAATGGGGGATATACATTTACTATAACCCCAATTATGCAATTCCTTATAGAGCATGAAGCAGGTATTTTATTAAAAGCAGAGGATGAAGAAACAAAAAACTTAAAGAAATTTGATGAAGCATACTTAAATATTTGGTACACTGAAGAAGAAGAAACAGAAAGCTGTGCAGAAATGGGTGGCAATTGCAGGTATATCAGCGGATGCAGGAATGATGAAACAGAGACAGATTATGAATGCCCTTTCTGGAGTAAATGCTGTATGCCTGACTAACTAAAGAAAGACCTATTGAAAACCTTTATATACATCTTTTATTTTTTTTAATTTATGGTTAATAATCTATTGTATTTGATATTCATAACACTACTGCCTTTTCTTGAGCTAAGGGCAAGCATACCATATGGAATTAATGTCCTTAGGATGCCCTGGCTTAGTGTTTTTATAGTCTGCGTCATAGCAAACATAATTCTAGGGATTTTAATTTATTTCCTGCTTGACAATTTTGTTCATTTTTTCTTAAGGTACAAGATATTCTCTAAGCCATACAATCATATTGTTGTGAGGACACAGAAAAACATACAAAAATATGTTGATAAATATGGCGAGTTAGGAGTTGCATTATTTATAGGTGTTCCCTTGCCTGGCTCTGGTGTTTATTCAGGCGCACTTGGAGCTTATGTAATCGGCCTCAAGTTCAAGAAATTTATAATAGCAGACATAATCGGTGTCTTAATAGCAGGCACAATAGTAACAATAATCAGCACAGGTGTTTTACAATTAATAGCATAAAAAAATATTATTGGGCAATAATAGCATTTATTCTGTCACTAAGTTTTTTAGCTGATAATATAATCTTAAAAATAACTCCTTTAATTAAGAATCCTATTTTTGATTACATTTCATATTTACTTGCAGATTTCAGCTCTATGTTCATTGTTGTAATTGTTTTAATTTTCCTGTTTTTGCTTAATAAAAAAAAGAGGGAATGGGCATTGCCTTTAGGATTAGGCATCATTTTTTCTTACATTATAAGTTATGTGTTAAAGTTCATAATAGCAAGGCCCAGGCCTTTAGGAATATCAATGAACTTTTTATTCAACCTTCCAGATTACTCTTTTCCAAGCGCACATGCAGCTGTTGCGTTTGCAATGCTCCCAATACTAAATAAGGAGCACCCAACGGGAAGATGGCTCTGGATAATATTTGTTTCATTTATAGCATTCAGCAGGGTTTATATAAGTGTACACTATCTAAGTGATGTTATAGCAGGAGCATTCATAGGATATTTTGTAAGTGCCTTTATGATAAAGCTAAAAAATAAAAAATGGAAATTAACAGGTTTGAGGTAAGAAGGCAGGCATTCCACATATGCCTTGGACTGGCAATTATTATTCTGTTAATTAATAATATATTAAATTCATTAATATTGTTTATTATACTTATTGCTGGAATTCTAATCTCTATTCTTAGCAGGAAATTTAAGATTCTAGGAATCTTTTTTTTTCTAAAAATATTTGAAAGAAAGGATGTATTAAAAACATTTCCAGGAAAAGGGACCATCTCTTTTTTAGTGGGATGTTTACTTGTTCTTCAGCTGTTTGAGAGGGATATTGCACTTGCATCAATAATGATATTAACATTTGGTGATTCAGTTTCACATTTATTTGGCTGGCATTTTGGAAGGAAAAAACATCCCCTTAACTGCCTTAAATCAATAGAAGGGAATATTGCCGGAGGCATCACTGGATTTCTTGGAGCAATGTTTTTTGTAAGCCCATTACCAGCTTTATTGGCATCATTCGGGGCAATGACAGCAGAAGCAGTTGAATTAAAGATGAATAATAAGATAATTGATGATAATGTAATTGTTCCGCTTGTAGCAGGAACTATAATTTATTTAATGAGAATATACTTTTAAACTAATCCACAAGCCAAACCTTTCCATCTGAAACAACAACTCTTACTTTTTGGTTAACTTTGAATTTCCTGTTCTTGATATTTTCTGGCTTTACAGACTGAAATGTCTCTGGGTGCAGTATCTCAACATGCGGAAAGACCAGTGAAACCATTGTTTCCTTAATCTCTTCAGCAGCCCTTACCCTAATCTGTTTTGGCATTATTGATTTTTTCTTTCCTGTTTTTATGTTGACAGCTGTGATATTCCTGTCAATGTTTCTTACCTTGAAAAGCTCATCATCTATCTTTAGAATATCTCCTTTCCTGAATTTTGACTGCCTGAAAAGAACATTTATCCTGTAAATATCCCTGCTTCTCTGCTTGTCTCTTGAGAACAATTTTTTGCTGGCCTTTGTCTCACCGCCAAACTTGTTCAATAGCTCTCTGGAAAGCTCATGTATATAGCCCCTTTTTGTCAGGTAAATGTCAAATCCATTCCTGACTTTTAATTTTTTAGTTATAAAGATGCCCCTTTGGTTTTGTTTCGTGGCTTCATTAACAGCATAATCTATGACCTCTTCATCAACATCCCTTAATTGTAGTATGCCCTCAAAATAACCGCTTTTATGCCTGCTGCACCTTGGGCAAAGAATAAATATTACTTTTACTGGAAGAACATATTCCTCTTTCAAAACTGTTTTTTTGCCAGGATAAGTGCCAAAAACAGTAATTTCTGTTTGAATGTTTATTTTTACATTTGGTCCCTCCTTGTATTTTGGGATTACTGGCCTAAGCTTAAACGAATTTATTTTAGCATCATCATTAAATACCAATCTTTTTTGCACAATATCTTTGACTACATTCTCGAGTTTTCTAAACCCAGTCCATTTCCCCTTAGAGAAGTATCTATGGCAAAAGAAACATACAAGAATCTTTACAGGCTTAAAAGATATTAATAGAGGGTTTTTATTTTGATAGCATTCTTTACAAAGATTATCCAAAAATATTTCTTTTTTTCCACACTTAGTGCATAATTCCATACTATAATAGAAATAGTAGTTGTATAAATAATTATTTGATTTATTAAAACCGATAGTTTTTTATTTCTTTTGTTTAAAACCTCACCCTATGGGAAAAAGAGACTTAAAAAAAACATGGAAAAAATTGTGGCACTTTATATGGGAAGACAACAGCATATGGAGCTGGATTGTTAATATTATACTTGCATTTATTCTTATAAAATATATTATATACCCTGGGCTTGGTCTTGCTTTAGGAACCTCATACCCAATAGTTGCAGTTGTTAGTGATAGTATGGAGCATAATTATGATTTTGATACATGGTGGCAAAACAGCGAAGAGTATTATTCAGGCATTGGAATAGTAGAAAGTTCATTTGAGAAATTTCCATTGAAGAATGGCTTTAATAAGGGAGATATAATGATTCTCTGGAGAGCAAATCATAACAATATTAACATAGGAGATGTAATTGTGTTCCAAAGTGCCAGAACAAATCCAAAACCAGACCCAATAATCCACAGGGTGATTATCATAGAAGAAAAGGATGGTATTATAACATATCAGACTAAAGGAGATAACTACCTTACTAATCGCCGCCAGATTAATGGATGTTTTCAAGATGGCTGCATTTATGAGTCAGATATCAAGCAAAACCAGGTATTAGGCAAGGCTGTTTTTAAGGTTCCTTATCTTGGTTACATTAAAATATGGTTTGTTGACTTATTGAAAGTTTTTATTAAATAGGAGGTAAAAAATGTTTTGTCCAAAATGTGGGTCTCTATTATTACCAAAGAAAGTAGATGGCAAGAGAGTAATGGCATGTTCCTCATGTAGCTATACAAGTAAAGACCTTGAAAAAAGCAAGATTATTGAGAAAACATTAAAGGAAAAGGAAATTGATGTTGTAGAAGATGATGGCTCAAAAAGCCTTCCAATAATGGATGCAGAATGCCCTAAGTGCGGAAACAAAAAGGCATATTATTGGCTTGTCCAAACAAGGGCAGGAGATGAACCTGAAACAAAATTCCTTAAATGTACAAAATGCAAACATATCTGGCGGGATTATAGTTAGATGAAAAACATAAAACAAGGAATTATTAAAGTTATT
>JAFCBX010000018.1 GCA_017610505.1 Methanosarcinales archaeon
AGGAATCCAGCAGCTGTTTATTGCAAAGAAATGGGTTATGGTTATGAGATTAAAGAAACAGAAAAAGGGCAAGAAGGGTTATGTGTGGTTTCAAGAAGTACAAAATTTAAATCCTGGGATTTTTTAAAGGGAAAAGTTGGAAAAGAATATTCTTATTGTGCAAAACAAGGCTATGATATCAAAACAGTAACAAAAAAGGGTAGTGAATATGCTGTTTGTGTTCCAAAGAAAACAAAGAAATTTGGAGTATTAGAAATCTCCTCAAGTTTTGCTAAATCTGACGAAATTCCTATGACAAAGATGATGGGTTTAGATGAAAAACTTAATGACAGATTACCAAGCTCATCAAAAGCAAACAATATTGGATTAACTCCTCCAAAAAGTTCTTCTTTAGGAACGAATCCCCCTTATTTTGATTGGAGAAACTATAGCAATGAAAACTGGATGAGTTCTGTAAAAGACCAAGCAAATTGTGGAAGTTGCTGGGCTTTTTCCGTAGCAGGGGCAATAGAGGGAAAATATAATATTAATGAAAATAATTCAAGGCTTAATCCAGATATTTCAGAACAATACCTTGTTTCAGATTGTTGTATTACTTGTGGAAATTGTGATGGTGGTTCGCTAGATACCCCTTTAGATTATATAACAAATAGTGGAGTATCAGATGAAAATTGTTATCCTTATACTGCAGTTAATAGTGTTTGTAGTAATAGATGCTCAGATTGGAATAACCGTTTATGGACAATTAGTGGGGAAGATTATTCAGGGTATTGGTATGGTTTTACTAACGAAGAACTTGAAGAGTGGATAATTAATTACGGTCCACTTTCAATTGCTATGAAGATTAGTGGGATTTCCTATGATGGAAATGGTGTCGGTAGTTGCGATGCAGGAATCAGTGATCATGGTGTTGTACTAATGGGTTATAATAGTACAGGAAATTATTGGATTATCAAAAATAGTTGGGGAAAAGATTACAGAGACAATGGTTATTTTAAAGTTGGTTATGGTGAATGTAATGTAGGAGATATAAATGGTGAAGTTTATAGGATAAACCTCACAAATCCCCCAAACTTCAAACCAAGCATAAATGTTAATTCTCCTTCACAAAATTATATTATTAATAATAATCAAGTTGAATTTAATTTTACAGTAATCAACAGGGTTGCTGATACATCCACCTGTGATTTAATTATTAATGGCACTATAAACCAAACAAACTCATCAATAAATAATAATACCCTAACTTCATTCACATTAAACCTTGATGAAGGAAATTATTCTTGGAATATAAGCTGTTGGGAGAATAATTTAGGTGTTGTAAATACTTCCACAACAAGAACCCTTTCTGTGGATACTACATATCCAATTATCAATATACTATCTCCTCAAGATACAACTTATCCCACTTCAAGCATAAACTTAAGTTATACAATTGAAGAAACAAATCTTGATTCTTGTTGGTTTACAAACACTAGCAATGAAAATCAAACATTGAACAATTGTGAAAATTATACTATAACTAATTTGGATGACGGACAGTATAACATAACTGTATATGCAAATGATACAGCTAGTAATTTAAATTCAAGTTCTATTAATTTCACCATTGATACCAATCCGCCTAATATAAGTTTTGCATCCCCTACCCCAAATAATAATACAAATACCTCAAATGTTACAATTTTAATTAATGTAACTGTTAATGATATAATAAGTAACATCAGCTCCTGCCTGCTTGAATGGAACCATACATCAAATGAATCAATGACCAAGGTTGGCAATGGAACATCTGTTTATTGTTATAAAAATAAATCAATTTCTGGCACTGGCATTTTTTATTATAGGGTTTATGCAAATGATTCAGTCAATAATATTGGAGTTTCAGAATTAAGACAAATAAATATAACTAATACAGCACCAAATGCAACTAATGTAACTGTAAACTCAACTGACTATTTGAATAGAACTAATGGCACATTAACAGGATCATGGGATTTTTATGATGCAAATGGAGATAACCGGGAGGATAATGAAACAAAATGGTACAATAACAGTATTGAGGTAACTGCATTAGCAAACCTAACATCTATTGGAAGCGGGAACACAACAAAAAACCAGAACTGGACATTCTCTGTAAGAGTTTTTGACGGAACAGAATGGAGCGAATGGGCTAATTCATCTGTTCTTACAATAGAGAATTCAGCACCAACCCAATCATCTTTAACAAACCCAGAAAACAATTCTTACACAAACACAACACCTATAACAATGAATTGGACTGCAAGCAATGACACTAATTTAGATACAGTCAATTATTATGTTATGGTTAATGGAACACAGGCATGTTATACCAATGATTTAAACTGTTCATATATTCCTTCATCAGAAGCTTATTATGAATGGAACATAACTGCTTTTGATGGAACAGAAAATGGAACATCATCAAACTCAAGATTCTACACTTATGATATAACAAAGCCAATAATCACAAATATAACACATGGTAGTGTTACATCAAGCGGTGCTGCATTAATTTTAATAACTAATGAAAATGCAAACTGTGCTTATAATGATACAAATAGCAGTGTTGAATATGCTTCAATGACTGCATTTAGCACTACTGGAGGAACAACATCACATTCAACATCATTAACAGGTCTTAGTGCATCAACAAGTTATACATATTATGTGAGATGCGTTGATGCTGCTGGAAATGTTATGAATTTCTCAAACTCAACAACATTTACAACCTCAGCAGTTTTAACTAGTAGCGGCGGAGGAGGCGGAGGAGGCACTCCTACTGCAAGCTATGAGCAAAAGAGCTTTGGAACTCTTGCAGCAGGGTCAAGCAAGGCTGTTGCATTCACTAAGTCAGCAACCCTTGCTGTTACAGAGATAAAGGTAACTGTCAAGAATAAGGTTACCAATGCAAAAATAAAGGTTGATGCTGGCTCACTGCCTTCAGGAGCATCAAAGCCATCAACAAAGGGAAGTGTTTACAAGTACATTGAAATCACAAAAACAGGCATGACTGATGATGATGTAAGCAAAGGAGTTATCAAGTTCAAGGTCAAGAAATCATGGCTAACAGAAAAAGGTTATGGAAAAGATAATGTTGCATTGCATAGGTATTATAATAATAAATGGACAAAGCTCACAACAACAAGAGACAGCCAGGATACAACATACTATTATTATAGTGCTGAATCACTTGGCTTTTCAACATTTGCAATAACAGCAGAGAAGGCACCTGTAACTGTACCAGCAGAAAAGGAGGAAGTGCCAGAAGAGGTTGAGGAGGCACCAGAAGAAGCTGAGGTAACAGAAGAAGAGGTACTGGTAGAGGAGGAAGCTCCTGCACAAATGGAGGCACCAGAAGAAGAAAAAGAAGCAAAACCAAACACAACTTTAATAATTACATTGATAGCAGTAATTATAGTTTTTATAGTAGTTGGTTACTTTGTCCAGGAAAAGAAACAAAAGAAAAAAAGGAATATAAGAAAGAAGAAAAAGAAAAAGTGCAAAAGAAAAAGATGATAATTATATTTATAAAAAATAATCCGGTTTTTGGATAACAGAACATGAAAATATTTATATAAAATGAATAAGATTAATGAAATAAAAAAGAGGTGTTTTTTCTTAGTTGTATTTTTATTCTTCTTAATAGTTCTTAGTATTATTAGCTCAGCACAAACACCAACAATAACAGCAGAAAAAGCACCTGCTGCACCAACTACAGGAAAAGTGATAGAAAAAGTCACTGCAAAAGAGCCAGAAGGAGAGGTATTAGAGGAAGAATCAATATCTTCCAGATTAAGGTTTAGTTTAAAGGATTTTAAGCTTAATACCAACTGGTTATGGACAATAATAATTATAATAACAGTATTAGTTATTTATTTTGTTCAGAAAAAATGGAATGTGTTAAAAATAAGTATTGTTATGGAACCAGAATCAATTATAGCTATAACCAACAAAATGAAAAAAACTGAAAAACTCATAGAAGAAGGAAATATTGATTATGCTAAAAAAACATACAAAAAAGTATTGAAGATTTATGATTGGATGCCTGTTAAAGAAAGAAAATGGGTCTATAAAGAAATACAATACTTGTATAACAAGCTAAAAATTGCCGGCGGTTACTAATTTAAATTTTTTAAGCATTAATTATTTTTCTATAAGGTCTAGGATTAACAATAAGTATACCACCAGTATTATGCCAACATTACTTGTAAATATTACTCCTGTGGTGAAATCTCAGTAGAATTATCTCATCTTTCCTTACTGCATAAATCAGCCTGTAAGGCTTTATGTATAATGTTCTTTCCCCTTTCAGGGTGTATCTTAAAGGCTTTCCAATAGAAGGATTCTCAATTATTTTCCTGATTTGTTTTCTTACTCTCTCTTTTGGTGAATTGTCTTTTGTTTTCCTGAATTCCTTCTCAAATCCATTTGAGAAGGTGATTCTTACCATTTTTTAATCTCTTCTAAAAAATCCTTTTTTGCCATAGTTTTAAATTTACCTTGCTCTATCTCTTTCCATGCTTCTTCTATTTCTTTTAGGATCATGAGGTCTTCTTTCATTATCGGATTTTTTATTTTTTTTAATATAATCAAATCATGGTCACTGCTAGTGGTTGCAAAAACATCACCTTCTCTTATATTAAGATTCCTTCTTATCTCATTTGGTATTACCAACTGCCCCTTTGAACTTATTCTTGTAAGTTCTGGTATTTGTTCTAATAATTTGTTTTTCATAAGGTAAGAATGTCTTACTTATATATAAATATTTTGGTTATCTCTCCAGAAAAAGAAGAACTATTAATTTTTTATTTTCAATTATTTAACGAAACTCATGTGCCCATCTAGTATAATATTCAGCTTTTAGCTCTTTCCCCCCTTTTACTAATTTTACATTTTTTGCAGAATATCCCATATCCTGGGCTTCTTTTACAAACTGAGCCAGGGTTCTTCCATTAAATTTTTTTCTTTCCTTTTCTTCAATAAAAAAATAAAGTGCAACTTCTGGAATAGGTGCATTCACAAGATATTTAAAAGCATCATCATATTTTTCATAAGAGTCTTTAAGACCTCCAACACTGGTATTAAACCTTGATTTAATTGGATTAAAATTTGGATTTTTTATTGAATCCAGAAATAAATCTTTCCCATTTCCATAAACATATTCCTCATTTGCAATTGCATCTACTAGATATACAAACAATAAACTTGCAAGAGAACCTGGTTTAGCGCTTTTGACTCTTCTTTGAGAAGATTTTTTAAAATCCCCTGAATTTAATCCAGCTGACTGCAGGAATTTATTAGGGTATAAATCAGGCAAATGCTCAAAAACCATTCTTTCAGTTATTGCTTCTTTTGCCCATACAGGTCTAGACCAATGCAATCCTGAATCTGTTTCCTGCCATACCTGTTCACTTATCAAATGCACATACTCGTGAAACATACTACCCAATAAGCAAATTAAATCCTCTTTTTTTATAATTCTTGGAACCTTAAATCCAGCAATATTATTAAAATAAACTGCTAACTTCCCTTCTTCCATTAATCTTTCTAAATGTTTATTATACTTTTGTGTATTAACCCCCCTAGCTTCTAATTGAGATATTGATTCTCCATTAAATATTGCAAACCATTCAGGAACAACAGAATCTACTCCTATCAGAGCATTTGCAGACGACACTGTTTCTTCTAATAATTGAGTGCAGAGATTATTCATTCTGCTGGCACTTAATTCATATCCAAGCTCTTTTTTAATAGGCTCCATAGGTATAAAGAAATTTCCCCTATTTTTAAATCTTTCTATTTGTAACTATTATATGGTAGTTATTAAGAAAACCAAGACATATTCTGATAAGATTATTTTTAAGAACCCAAATATATTTAAAGTGTTAGAACTCTAAAGTTACAATAAAAATGGAAAAGAAAGAAATATACCTTGCAGGAAGCTTTTTTGGTTTTAGGGACAAAATTATTTCTGAACTTAGTTATAAATATAAATTTGCTGATCCAAGGAAGAACAGGCAGCATTCAATAGCTACCCTTGTTGTAGATGATATGGTAGGAGCAGAGAAATGCCCTATTATGCTTCCCTATTTTCCCAAAGGAAATTCAAGAGGCACAATGACTTATGGAGAAATAGGGGGTTCAAGAGCAAAAGGTAATTATATAATAATTGCAGATGAAACAGAAAAAAGAGATGATTTCTTAGATAGTATTTCAGATTACAATCCAAACAGCATAGAAGATGCAATTAATTTTTTAAAAGAGAACAATCCTGGAAGAGATCCTTCAAGAGCAATAACAAAAAAACAGAATAAAGACAACAAATTAAAAATATTCCTGGCAACAAATATCAACTACTTTAAAGAGATAGAACAAGTTTGTCAAAATGAAAATAAGATTCTTATGTATGGGGATTTTGAAAATTTAAAAGATTTTGGCAATGTAGATTTAACAATTGCCCATTTTCCAAAAGGGGAAAATAGGGATAAAAAAGCCATTTTATTTATGGGGATGTCCTATGCCTTAAAAATTCCAGTTATTATGATAGAAGAGAATCCTATAATTTACCCCCCTCTGGCAGGATTGCCAAGAAGGATATTTGCAAAAAAAGAAATTGCCTTGGATTATTTGCTAAGGCTTAATTCCCAGGAAATACAAGATGAAGCAAAAGTGATGTATTCTCTTTTTCAGAAATATAAAAGTTAAAATCCTTAATCTTTATCAGAACTGAATTTTCTTTTTAATATTATTATATTGCCCCTGCCTTTTTTAATCCTCTTTACAGTTCCCTTATCTTCAAGTTCAGTTATCATAAGGCTTATCTTTGCCTCTGACAGCGGAATCTGCTTTCTAATCTCTCTCTGGGTTACTCTTCCATTATTCTCTTTAATAATCTTAATTACTCCATCCAGGCTTTCAGGAGTTTCAACTTCTTTTTTCTCTGCAGCAAAACTTTCAGGAGGTTCCTCTTTTTTCTCCTGAATATGTTCTTTTTTCCTGCCTTTTTTTAATATATAAAAAACAAGCAATATAGATACTATAAAAACAAATCCAATAATCATACATAAAATAATACTATTATTTTTGTTGGAGGGTTCTTCTATTATATCTCCCATTAGTCTTTCCTCTTCCTCAGGGCTTGGATACATCACAATGTCATGTATAAATCTGCCTTCATCCCTGACAACTATTCTCTCTTCAGCAAGGTATTTTAGTATTCCGTGCTCTTCGTACTTTGCTTTGATAGTGTACTTCCCGACCAGCAGGAAAAAGGAGTATTTCCCGTCTGTAGAAACCTGATATTGCCTTGGCGATGAGTCAACCTCCACCTCAACCCTGCCTTCCACCTGATTAAGATCTGGGTCATAGATATTCCCATGGATAGTAGCAGCATAACAATTTTCTATTAAAATTAGTATCATTAACACTATGATTAGTTTTTTAAGCATAAACCATGGACTTCAGTTTGACTATATAAATATTTCTAAATTTTATATGGTTAAAAAAAGCTTTAAAAAGTTAAAAAAGATTTTATTTGGGCTTGTTTAGTAATATAACCTCTTATAGATTTTCATAAAGTTTTAAATGGCTTCATAAAGCTTTAAATTATTTTTGAGAAGGTATCTTTATAAAATACCAACTTAATATTTATAAGTTAAGAGAAGCAAGCTTGATATTTGTTTCCAGAGACATAATATCACACTTTATAGACTCTTTATCCTGCTTATTTAATTTGTTATAAAACTCCCTTACACTTAATAATGCATGTTTTGCTCCTGCTATATCCCCTCTTGCCACATAATCACCAATTTCCTCTATCATAAAGCTTACGTCCTCTTTTTCAATCTTTTTGATTTTCTTAGGTTTTTTCTTCTTAAGCTTTTTGATTGCTTTGGTTTTTTCTTTTTTAGTGCTTTTCTTTACAGCTTGCCTGATTTTCTCTGGTGCCTGAATCTTCTTTTCTTCTTTTTCCTCTAACAAGCTTTCTTTTTTTGATAACTTATGCTCTTTCCTAATTAACTTGTTCTCCAAATCAACCAAACTTTTTTCCTTTGACAGTAAATTTTCTTTTATTTCTTCATTTTCAGCAATCAGGTTCTTAAGTAGCTTGTTTTTCCCATCTATTCTTTGCTCTTTTTTTAGAAATAATCTTGCCTTGCCTGTTAATATATCCCTACTTTTTTCAATATATCCCTGTTTTCCTTTAAGTTCCTCCAGCTCCTTTTTCATTGTATCAAATTTTTTCTTTTTTCTCTCTAACTTGATTTCCTTTTTTAATAATTCCTGCTCCTTTTTCCCTGATGCATCTTCTTTGTCAGCAAACAATTTTTCTTCTGACAATAAATTGCTTTTTATTTCTTTATTTTCATTAATCAATCTTTCAAGAAATTCATTTTTCTCTGCTATTTTTTTCTCTTTTTTTAGATACAGTTCTGCCTCTTTTTTCAATATACCTTCATTTTTTTTAATGGTTCTCTGTTTTTCTTTAAGTTCCTCCAGCTCTTTTTTCATTGCTTTAAATCTTGCATCTTTTTTATTAATTTCATTCTCCCTTTTTTCAATTAAGCCAAGCTCCTTTCTTTTACTTTCCAGTTCTTTTTGTTCTTCCCTGATAATTTTTTCCCTTCTCTTAATGCTTTCTTCTTTTTTTATCAAAGCCATCCCTTTTTTCTCAATTCCTGCTTCCTGAGCAGGAGTATGCCTTTTAGATAGTCCATCTATTTCAGCCTGTTTTTTTCTTAGTTCTTCTTCATTCTCAGATAAAAGTTCTTCTTTCTTTTTAAGCTCACTTTCAAGAATTTTAACCTTATCCATCATTTCCTTTTCTTTTTCCCTAGACTCAATGTTGGTTAGTATATGTTCCTTGCTGCTTGATTTTTTCATCTTGTCAGCAAGTTCTTTGTCTTTTATAATATTCTTAACCCAATCTGCAAAATCATTCCTGTTTTTGTTAACATGATGCTCAAATGTTTGCTTGTCCATAAACTTAATTGATTCTTTAAGCTCTTTCATGCTTTTAATCCTATGGCCTCCTTTTAAAATAAAATGGTGTTCTGGTTTTATCTTCTTCTCCTTTGGTTTCTTTTTCAATTTTTTTTCTTGCGTTTTTTCTCTTTTAAAGGCCTTTTTCACTAATTTTGGCTTTTTAACAATTTCAATTAATTCCTCTTTTTTAGTTGGTTTAGAAACAGAGAGTTTTTCTTTACCTTCAAATTCAGGAAGGTCTGGCAGTTCCAAATACTTAAGCTTTTTCTTGAACATTTTCCTATAAACAATATTTTTTTGTTTATTTAAAAACTTTTGTTATACTTTTTAGATAGTAATTAATAAAATATCAATTTTACTGCATAAAATCATAAGGTTTTTAAGTTAGCCAAAAGAGCTATTTTGTTATATTATACTAGTAGAGGTAATTAAAATGGATGAAAAAGAACTTATTTGCTCTTCTTGCAGTAAAAGAATGACAAATAAAGAAGGAGTGGCAGTATTTATGTGCCCTAACTGCGGTAAAGCTCAAA
>JAFCBX010000099.1 GCA_017610505.1 Methanosarcinales archaeon
TAAGGATGTTAGTCTTGCACAAAACCCTGACAAAATTTCTAATGCAATTGAGTGTATGAAAAGAATAAATAAACTAAAAAAAGATAATAAAAATGTTATTGGGTATATTTTTCATCCTACTGAGGGTTATAATAAGTCAGATAAATATAAAGAAAAATGGTTGTTGCAGAACTTAAAAAAGCTTGAAAAAGAGGGTTTATTAAATTCATTATATTTGGAAAACTGTGTAAATAATGTTTTCAGCGAAAAAAAAAGTATCTTGTCTACTATTAAAAAGTTAAACCTAAAGCATATGTGTTTTGATTTTGCTCATTTTATGATTAAAAATAAAAAGTTAATAATAAAAGATTATAAGGATATAATCTCAAAAATAGATGTTTATAATCATATTAATGACCACAATCCTAATAGTAATGAACATTCATGCGGGTTAAGGGAAGGAAATTTAGACTTCAAGGAATTTGCTGGATATATTAATAAAGGTTGTATAGAAGTATTTAGCAAAAGTGAGATAACAGCAAAAGAGCAGATAAAAGACTGGAAATATTTTTTATCAATAAAACCAAGAAAGAAGTTTGATAGAATTATAATGCCTTTGCCAAAATCAGCAGGAGATTTTCTTGATCTGGTCTTAAAGTCAATAAAACCAAATGGAATAATTCACTTTTATGATTTCTTAAAAGAAGACGAATTCCAAAAAGCCAAGGAAAAGATAAGAAAGGCCTGCAAAAGAGCAAAAAAGAAATGTAGAATTCTAAGGGTTGTAAAGTGCGGCCAGCATGCACCTCATGTTTTTAGGGTATGTGTTGATTTTAAAGTCTATTAAAAAAGAAGAATTAAGGCTAAAAATTATGTATAATATTTTTTTAATTCATTAATAACTTTTTGTTGTGTATTCTTTGAAGATTCCCCAATTATATTATACCCTTCATTTGTTTCCATGTAATATACTCTTGCACCTCCTCTTGACCTGAGTTCATATATTTTTTTGCCTATGTAATTACGACCAAGTCCTGCTTCAATGTTTCCTTTTTCTAAATTTTTTTTGAGGTTATCCAAATCTCTTGCAACAGTCTGGTTTCTTCTCGATTTATCAGCAAGTCTTTTAATGGCTTTTATCTGGTTTATAGAGTTAGTAATTATTATTTTTTTCTCTAAACCGCCTATGCTTACAGCAAATAAAACAAAAGAAACTAGTATGAGGGAGGCTCCTGCAAAAAAGCCTGCCTCAGAGGGCGTTGCTGATACTCCAATAACAGCACCAGTTATATTTGCCCTGGAATTGACTAAAAAAGATAATCCTATAACTAAAAAAATCAGACTTATTATATAAGCGCTTTTCTTTTCCATAAGTTAATATATACATTAGTTGTATATAAAAGTTTCGAGAAAAAACAAAAGCAAATAGTTATATATTAGAAAAGTATTTATTGTTATGGTATGTGCTGTGACTTAGTGAACACCAACTGACGAAAGAATGATGAACGGAAGTAACTTAGGAGCACATGCCTTTTTTAAATTAACAGAGATTATTAAATCAGAGCAAAATTAATGAATATTGTATTAGAAAATTACCATCCAAAAATTGTAGATAAAGAGGCATTTATTAAGTATTATTCTAATAATAAACTAAAGGGATTTATCGACGACATGGAAAAGATATGTGAAACTTATAAAAGCCTGCATATTTTAGGGTATATCCCCCGGATGTTAAAGCCAAAGGTATTGGCTGTGCATGCACAAGACCTTGCACAAAAAGGAGCAGCATATATGTTAAATTTACCAATAGGGAAAAAAGCTAAATCAATTCTTACAAAGGCAGCAGGTGATTTATTACAAAAAAAAGAATCTGAAAAAGGTTATAAAAACACCATCCTTGTTTTAGAGGATTTAGTAAGAGGCTATAAAGAATTATTTAATGAAAAATATGAAGAGTTTATAATTATTAACTCTCTAGAGAAGTATCTTAGTTAGGTATAAGATGTGCTGGCTGAGAGCAATTTCCATTAATAACCAAATATCTGACTTCTTGTTTGTTTAAGTTATTTATAATTTTATCTCAACACCCTTTATTGACTTCAAATCCTTTATTGATTTTTCAGCAGGGATTGATGTCCTGGAGAGATTCCAGAATATTTTTGTAAGCCATTCAATCCATTCTTTGTCTCTAATCTCGTAAAAGGCATATGTCTTTTTGTCAATCTCCTTACGGGTATAGTCCTGTGGGTTGAGAATTTCCTTGAATCTTGCCATGTCATTGTCAATTATGAAAGCCCGCAGTGGCTGCTCGCACTGCCTTATCTCTAGCATGTCCTTTCCCAGCCTATGGTTTATCTCAAGCATCTTCACAACGTTTTTGTAGCTTGTTATGTCAACTTTGCTGAGAATTTTTATTGAAACTCCCTTTTTTGCAATGTTTTCAAAAACATCAATAATATTTTCTTTGCCCTGCTTTAGATTTGACCAGGAAAGATTTCCTGAAAATATGAGAATCTGGTTTTTTGCGCTTCTCAGGATTCCTGAGATATCCTGCTTTACAGTTATCGCTTCCTCGCTCTGCTGCTCAACAAAGGCGCTTCTCTTTTTTGCATCAACAAACTGGTAGATGCTGAAGGGCGAGAAGTCCTGCTTTGTCCTGCCTGCCTTTATCTGCTCGAATAGCCTCTCCTGCGCTTCAGAGGAGTTCATCAG
>JAFCBX010000100.1 GCA_017610505.1 Methanosarcinales archaeon
AGCAATTGATATTCCTACTGTGAAGATTGAACCTAAATTGAATATTAATAATCCAATAATTAAGTCTTCAGTAGTCCAGGAACCACTAAACATTGCCCTTAATATCTGAATTAAAATATACAACCCAAATAATATTACAAATATTTCAATTGCTTTTTCCATTTTTTCATTTATTGGTAACTTAGCCATCTTAAGCGCCAAGCCTCCTTATAATCAGCCAGATAATTAGTACGATTAAGATAACTAATATTACAAATAATAGATAGTTTTGGCCTTTCTTGTTCATTTCAATATTATTGTATTTTAATCTTTATATAGATTTCTTTTTAGAAAAATAAAAATCAACATGAAGATAGTTTCCGGAAACTTTTCACTTTTTCTTTGTTATAGCTTATAAATTATTGTTTCAAGACATTAATTATGTGTTTTAATAAGAAAATAATACTCCTGGTTATCATCTTGCTTGTTAACGGATGTTCTAACCTTAATTTAGATAGAAATATTATAGAACCAGAGCTTAAAGAATACAAGGATATTCCAAAAGTATTTTTCTGCCCGCAGGATGACTGTGAGGAAGAGCTTTTTAAGGTTATCAATAATGCAAAGGAATCTGTTCACTGCGCTTTTTATGACCTTGACTTAGAAAGAGTTGTTAATGTTTTGGATAAGAAAAGCAAAACAATGGATATAAAACTAGTTGTTGATGATGCTAATTTTTACAATGCAAAACATCTTAAGTTTGCAAAAAAAGACCCATCTTATGGCTTGATGCACAATAAATTTTGTATTATTGATGATAAGATCATTTTGACTGGCTCTTTTAATCCAACTGAAAATGGCGCATATAAAAATAATAATAATCTGATTATAATTGAATCATTTTACCTGTCAAGAAATTATGAAGATGAATTTAACGAGTTGTGGAACTCTGAGTTCAGAAAAGGAAATAACGTAATTTATCCTGAGTTTTATCTAAACAATAAAAAAATTGAAAACTATTTCTGCCCAGAGGATAATTGCGCTTATTATGTTGCAGAGGAAATAAAAAAAGCAAAAAATAATATTTATTTTATGACCTTCAGCTTTACAAACAGTAGGATAGCAACTGCAATTATATTAAAGCATTACCAAGACCTTGATATAAAGGGTGTTTTTGAGGCAAGGCAGGTCTCAAAATATTCAAAATTTAATCTTTTGGAATACCAGGGCATTGATGTAAAAAAAGACAACAACAAGGCCAATATGCACCATAAGGTTTTCATAATAGACAACCAAACTGTAATCACTGGCTCTTTTAACCCAACTGCTGGCGCTGACAAAAGAAACGATGAGAACATATTAATAATGTATGACAAAAGAATAGCAAAGCTCTTTATACAGGAGTTTGAAAAGATTTATGGCCAAGAACTTTCTGATTAGTGAACTTAAAACTTAAACAAACAAAGATTTATAAACTATTTGTTAATCCTAACAGACATGATGAAGTTATATATTCCAGGACAAGACCCAAGTGAATTAGTCAGGAAAGTAGAAAGAGATTTTCCAGGAATGAAAATAAAAATTGATAAAGAATTAGCTTTCTATGATTATTTAACATCAAAAATTGAATCAAGAGAAGAAATTTGTACAGTACGATTCAGACTAAACACCATTAGAATCCCTGGAGGAGCTAATGGAATTGTAGATTGGATTGAGACTAATCCCAAGGATGAAAATTACCATAAACAATTAGGAACAATAAGAATACCGTTAGTAGTTGTTGCAGATCTTCGAAGTTTTCCAGAGGGCTTAGCATTGTTGGATGAGTATTCAAGTAAAAAAGAGATGATTAAAGATATTCAAAAAATATATAACTCTAAACTCAAACCAGAAGACATTCTTTCAGCATATATGTTAGGAGAACTAAAAAAAATAAACTAAAATTTTTTTGGCATCTTTAATAATTTGGCTGGCTTCTGATTATATGTAACATCTGTTCCTGTTAGTTTTTCCAAAATGTTAGGGGTTTGGTTTTAGTGCAACGTTCGGCGAAGTCAAAAAATCCAAAGTCGCGAGAGCGCTGAAAGACGAGAAAATCAAAGATTTTTTGTGCCCCAAAAATTTTCAATTTTTGAGGGATTTTTTGTTGCTGTAACATCCATCTTGTTTTAAATTTAATTGTGATTTTTAGCTTATCTTAAATCCACGACTCCGCAAACTATTTAAAGCAGTTGTGATTAATTTATTCACTATCGACTGATCTGGTTATGGTGGTAATATGGATGAACTTGAAAAAATCAGAAAAAGAAAGATGGGAGAACTAATAAGAAAGTCTGAGGAGGATAAAATGGAAACTGAAATTGAAGTGAATGACAATAGTTTTAACGAAATGGTAGTTGAGCAATCAAAAAAAGTTCCAATAGTTGTTGATTTTTGGGCGACTTGGTGTATGCCTTGTTTAATGCTCAGTCCAGCATTGGAAAGATTTGCTGAAGAATACAAAGGAAAATTCATTTTGGCAAAAGTCAATGTTGATGAAGCAAGAACAGCAGCTCAAAAATATGGTATTATGAGCATACCAAATGTAAAAATGTTCAAAGATGGAAAAGTTGCAGATGAATTTATTGGGGCTATACCTGAAAGCCAGGTAAAAGAATGGCTTGATAAAAATTTGGAATGATAAGAATCCAAATCAAAAAAATTACAATTGGGGCTAATTAAAATGGATTCCAAAAGGAGATATTAAAAAAGCGTAAGAAAAAACAGAGGACAAAGTTATGAAATCCAATGAAAATCTAAAAAAAGAATTAAATAATGCAATAGACACATCTAATATTATGTTAAAATGGAATCCAGACCAAAAAGGATATTTTACAATAAAACCTTTTCTCTCTCAGAAAAAAGTCTTT
>JAFCBX010000019.1 GCA_017610505.1 Methanosarcinales archaeon
TAAAATAAAAAAAGAGCTCCATAATTTCATAGAAACCAGGGATTTATTTACGTTCTCTCATCACAGCCTGATTAAAAACAGCCCAATACAATTGTTCCACAAGGCAATAGAAGGTCTTGGAACAAAAATCTCTGAACTAAAATTCAATGAGCTTGAAAACTTCAAAAAGAGGTTATGATGAAAAAGCAAAAAAAAGGGGCAAACAGGAAAAAATATTCCCCAACAAAGCTAATTAAAGGACTTGAGACTATTGAAATTAATAAGGAATTAATTGAGAATTCCTGGGACATTATAGTTGTTTCAAATTTAAAAGCCAGAATTCTATATGTAAATAAAGCAGTTAAAAGGTATGGGTTTAGCAAGGAAGAGTTAATAGGAAAATTTTTGTATAAACTTATTCCAAAAAAGCAAATACCTTTTCTGGCAAGTGAAATGATAAAGGTGCTGAAAGGAAGAATAAGCAAGGGGAATATGGAAGTCCTTACAAAAAAAGGCATTATCACCTGCGAATTTGTAAGCACTCCAATTAAGAAAAACGGCAAGGTAATTGCACTTCAGACCATTCTCAGGGGCATCACAGAGCGCAAGAAAGCAGATGAAATAATAAAAAAAGAGAAAAAATTTAATGAAACTCTTGTTCAGGTATCTCCTGCTTTTTTTGTTGCTATCAACGCTGAGGGCAAGACCATAATGATGAACAAGGCAATGCTCAGCGCTCTTGGATACACACTAAAAGAAGTTGAGGGCAAAGACTATCTAAAGACTTTCGTTCCAAAGAGAGACCATAAGATGCTGTCCAAAGTATTTGAAAAGCTGACAAAATTACATGGGGCGTCCTTGAATGAAAACCATATTTTGACCAAAGATGGTAAAGAACTGCTTGTTGAGTGGCATGGAAGGCCAATCTTTAATGAAAATGGCAAATTTGACTATTTCTTTGGGGTTGGCATTGACATCACAGAGCGAAAAAAGGCAGAAGAAGAAACCCAAAGCCAAGCTAAATTCCTTTCTGAAAATCCTAACCCTATAATGCGTATTTCCCAAGATGGAATTTTATTATATGCAAATGGAGCTGCTTTGGCTCTTGGAGGAAAATTAAAAATAGGAAAACCAATAGAAGAAAAATGGAGAAAAATATCCAAAAAAACCTATGAAGATAATCAGATTACAGAGCAAGAAGTGCCAGTTGGAGATATATTATATTTATTTACGATAATTCCTATTAAAGGTGCTAGCTATATGAATGTGTATGGAAGGGATATCACAAAGCAAAAGAAGGCAGAGGAAAATCTGAAGGAAAGCGAAGACAATTTCAAAAACCTGTTTGAAAACATGAGCAGCGGAGTTGCAGTTTATAAGGCAGCGAATAATGGCAAAGACTTCATATTCACAAATTTCAACAAGGCTGGCGAAAAAATTGATAATATCAAGCTGGAAGATGTCATTGGAAAAAGTGTTCTTAAAGTATTTCCCGAAGTTAAAAAATTTGGACTATTTGAAACCTTTCAGAGAGTATGGAAGACCGGCAAGCCTGAGCATCATCCAATCTCAATCTATAAGGACAAAAGATTGACTGGCTGGAGGGAAAACTATGTTTACAAGCTGCCCTCAGGCAGAATAGTTGCAATATATAATGATATCACAAAGCAGAAAAAGGCAAAGGAAGCATTGAAGGAAAGTGAAGATAAATTCAGAACAATAAGTTCATCTGCCAGGGATGCAATTATTATGATTGACAATGAGGGGAAAGTTAATTATTGGAACTATGCAGCAGAAAAACTATTTGGGTATAAATCTAAAGAAATCTTGGGAAAAAACTTGCATAAGGTCATTACACCACAAAGGTATATCAAAGCATACATATGCAAGAGGATTTAAAAAATTCCAAGTTACAGGAAATGGTGCTGCAGTAGGGAAAACACTTGAATTAAATGCCCTGAAAAAAGATGGAACAGAATTTCCTGTTGAATTATCCATGTCCTCAGTTAAGATAAAAGGAAAATGGAATGCAATAGGAATGATAAGGGATACCACCGAAAGGAAAAAGGCAGAAAATATATTACAGGAAAAAGAGGGATTGCTTAGAGCTACACTTGAATCAACTGATGATGGCATTCTTGTGGTAGATGAACAATGGCATGTTACCCACACAAACACTAGATTTACAAAGATGTGGAAAATACCAAAGAAAATCATCCAAACAGGTGATGATAGGAAGTTGCTTGACTATGTTCTTAACCAGTTGGAAGACCCGCAAGCATTTCTTTCAAGGGTTAAACAATTGTACAAGACACCAAAGGAAAGCCTTGATATAATCACTTTCAAGGATGACAGGGTTTTTGAGCGCTTTTCATGTCCTTTGATTCAAAAGGGAAAAGTCACTGGGAGGGTTTGGAATTTTAGAGATGTCACAGAGCGCAAAAAGGCAGAAAACGCAATACATGAAAGTGAAGAAAGATACAGGGCAACATTTGAAAGCACTGGAACAGCAATGATGATTATTGAGGAAGACACTACAATTTCTCTAGCCAACCATCAGCTTGAGCTATTGGCTGGCTATTCAAAACAGGAAATTGAAGGCAAAATAAGCTGGACAAAATTTGTCCACAAGAAAGACCTTGAAAAGATGAAAAAGTATCACAAGGAAAGAAGAAAACAAGAAGGAAATGCCCCTAAACAGTATGAATTCCGCTTTATTGATAAAAATAAAAATATAAAAAATATCTTCCTCACAGTAAATGTTATTCCAGGAACAAAAAAAAGTATAGCATCATTAATGGATATTACCGAGCGCAAACAAATAGAGCAAGAAATTAAAAAAAGAAACGAAGAACTTGAAAAGTTCAACAAGTTTGTGGTTGGCAGAGAGCTTAAGATGGTTGAGTTAAAGAGGAGAATAAAAAAGCTTGAGGCAAACTTAGGAAAAAAGAGGTAAAAAATGAATGATCTTTTGATATCATTAGGGCAGACAATGTTTAATCTACTTGTTTTTGTTTCATTTTCTGTGACAATCATATATTTGCTTACTAAAAATAAAAGATTTGCAGATTTTCTTGTATCAGAAAAACCAAAAATTAAATACCAAATTATAGCTGTGATACTCTTTGGGATAATTATAATTTTGGCATCAAAATACGCAATTATTGTTATGGGAGCGCGCATTAACATCAGGACTTGTATAGCAATATTCTCCGGAATTCTTGCAGGTCCAGCAGCGGGCATTGCAGTTGGATTAATAGGGGGGATTTACAGGATGGCTTTGGGTGGATGGAGTGCACTCCCTTGCGGTTTGGCTACAATAGGTGCAGGTATGATAGGGGCTTATCTTTATAAGTATAAAAACTATAAGATAAAAAATATAACCCTTAAGCAAATAGGGATAATAACCCTAATAGTTGGGGTATGGGAATTTATTCATATAGAGGTTCTTGTTCCTCTTTTAGGGGAAAAGCCCATACTTGAGGCATTATCAATTGCAAATCCTCACCTTATCCTGCCAATGGCATTGCTGAATATGCTTGGCATAGTAACATTCCTCTTGGTATGTAAAGATACTAAAGAATTAAGAGAGAGTATAAAGATAAAAGAAGATGCCATAAAAACTAATGTTGAAGCCAGGCAATTGTTGGAAGAACATGTAAAGGAAAGGACTATTGAACTAGAAAAATCAAAGGCTAAACTGCAGTCAAAAGTAGAGGAACTGAAAAAATTCAATAATCTTACAGTCGGAAGAGAGATGAGAATGGTTGAATTGAAGAAAAAAGTAAAAGAGTTGGAAGAAAAAATTAAGAAGTAAACAAAGAGTGCAATAATCAATATCAAAAAGAGGTAAAAAGATGAAATTTTTGAATGTTCCAGTGGGACACAAAAAAAGTGAAACTTTTTTTCGCGTTAATGAGAAAAGCTTGGAAAATTTTAATTTATTAAAAAAAAGTTCTGTATTCTTAATATTATTAGTGATAATATTTTCCGCATTTATTTCAGGGTGCTCAAATCTTCAATCAAAGCAGGAAACAATAAAAATAGTTGCCAGTTTTCCTATGAGGGAAATTGATGTTGGGCAAGATATTGTTAATGGAATTAAATTAGCCCTTGAGGAAGCTGATTATACGGCAGAAAACTATAAGATTAAGTTAGTAGTAGAGGATGGCGGCGATGAAACAGGCACTTGGCAGGCATCTATAGAAAGAGAAATAGCAAAAAGAGCTGTAGAAGATCCTGACGTAATGGTTTATTTAGGAACGTATAATAGCGGTGCGGCAAAAGTTAGCATCCCCATTACAAATCAATGGGGGCTTGTTCAGATAAGCCCGGGGAATACATGGCCAGGATTAACAAAGCCAGGTTTCTTTCCTGGAGAGCCAGGTTTATTTTACCCAACAGGAGTGCGGAATTATTTTAGGGTTTGCCCAAATGATGCAGTGCAGGGTCCAGCTGGGGCTGTCTGGGCCAAAGAAATGAAGTTACAAAATATTTACATATTTGATGACGGAGAAGCATATGGCAAAGGAATTGCCAATATTTTTGAAGAAAAAGCAACTGAACTGGGTTTGAACATATTAGGGCACAAAACTCTTGACAAAAAGTCAGAAGATTTTACAGGAGAGTTAAGCAAAATCAAAGATTTAGATTTAGACCTTATTTATTTTGGGGGTATAACACCCAATGGAGCAGTTCCATTGGTTAAAGGCATTAAAGAGTTAGGAATAACCGCTGAATTCATGGGACCTGATGGCATCATGGAGCAGGCTTTTATAGGCCAGGCAGGAGATGCTGCAGAAGGGACATATGTGGCTGTTGTTGGAATGCCTACAAAAGGGCTTAAAGGGAAAGGAAAGGAATTTTATGAAAATTACCTGAAGCAATACAGTAAAGAGCCAGGGGCATTCTCAGGTTTTGGTTATGAAGCAACTAAAGTGGCCTTATTAGCAATTGAAAGGGCTGGTGTAAAAAATAGAGCAAAAATTTTAGAAGAAGTATCAAAAATAAAAAACTATGACGGGCTTTTTGGGACTTGGAGTTTTGATAAATATGGTGATACTACTTTAACTATTGTGAGCGGAAATATAGTAAAAAACAAGAGTTTTGTTTTTGAAAAATTATTATCCTCAAAATAATGAGATTATAAGCAGAATGGAAAAGAGTATTAAGGCAATATTCAGTAGGATTGGATTAAAATTAATAATCCCTTATTTAATAATCTCTTTTTTTACTTTAATATTAATTGCAGGATTAATTTACTATAATTATAATGTACAAATTGATTCTATCCAAAAAATTCAGGAAGAAATTTCATTAAAATCTAGTTCTGAAATTAATTATTATATTAAAAATATTATTGATGAATTGGATTTATTTAGCAAGGATATTGGTAAAACTAACCGCTTTGAAAAAAATTTAAACATAAAAACCTTAAAAAATTTAATTGATTATGACCCAAGTATTTATTCACTTTCAATTATTAATATAGAAGGAAATGAAATAACTAAAATTGTTAGATATAACCCGAAGGCATCTTTAGAGTTAAGGGATGTTTCTTCTCAGGAGAAATTTAAGAAAGCACTTGAAGAAGGAATTTATTTGAGTGATATTTATATTTCTGAATATAAAGTTCCTTTTATTTCAATTAGTTTGCCAATATTAGATGAAAATAACACAATAATTGGGGTTCTTACTTCTGAAGCTGATTTAAGCCCTATGTGGGGAACTATATCTAAAATAAGGGTTAAAAAAACAGGGTATGTTTATGTTGTAGATCAAAATGCAAACCTTATAGCATATAAAGATGTAAGTTTAGTTAAGAAAAAGTTAAATCTAGAGCATATTCAAGGTGTGAAAAACTTTTTGAATAATATCCCTAAATCTGAAACTTACACTTCATTTAATAATGAAAAAGTTATTGGTACTTGGAAATCAATTGATATTGCTGGTTGGGGCGTAATTGTAGAATTGCCCTATAAAGAAGTATCTCAAGAACTATTAGTGCTTCTCTTTATTGGTTTGAGCTCATTTGTTATATTTATTCTATTTATAATTATAATTTTAATAATTATTTTCAAAAAATTATTAGCACCACTTAGCTATTTACAAAAAGGGGTTATGGAAGTTAAAGGTGGGAACTTAGATTACAAGATCAATATAACATCCAAGGATGAAATTGGTGAACTTGCCTTTGCTTTCAACCAAATGACTAAGGATTTAAAAAAGTCAAGGGCAGTTATTGAGAAACACACTGAGAATCTGGAAAGAGAGGTTTCCAAAAGGACAAAAGAACTTAATGAAAATTTCAAAGAGGTTAATGATACAAAAACAGCTGCATTAAATATGATGGAAGATCTGCATGAAGCAAATGAAGAGCTTAAAGAGCTTGATAAGGCAAAATCAAATTTCCTGAATATAATATCCCATGAATTAAAAACCCCATTAACAGCAGTAATAGCACATCTAGGTGTGTTGGAAGACTTAAAAACAAATCTGACTCCTGATGAAATAAAAAGTGTGGAAGCAATAAAAAGGAATACAAGCAACCTGAAAATGCTGATAGAGAATATACTGGAAACCTCAAGAATGGAGGCTAAAAAATTTGAGATAAACCTGACAAAAGTCAGCCTTGAATATCTAATTAAAATGGTCGTGGCAGATTTAATGGTTTTATCAGAGAAAAAAGGGCTAAAGCTAATAACAAAGATAAGCAAATTGCCAAAAATCTCAATGGATGAGGAAAGGACAAGGGAAATATTAAACAACCTTATTACCAATGCAATTAAATTCACTGAAAATGGCTCAATTACAGTAAAAGCCAAAAAAATAAGGAATTATATTTCAGTGGATGTAATAGACACAGGCATAGGTATATCAAAGGAAAACTTAAAAAAGATATTTGAGAAATTTTACCAGATCGACCCTTCTCTAGCAAGGAAATATGGGGGAACAGGTCTTGGGCTGTCAATAACAAAGCAGTTGGTTGAGGCGCAGGGAGGAAAAATAAGTGTAAAAAGTGTTTTGGGCAAGGGCTCAACATTTTCATTTAAATTACCTATAAAATAGGGGAGGTGAACAAAATGAAACCAATGAAAATTAAAAATTTTCATGGTTCTGAAAATTCAAAGAATTTTCAAGAACTTTCAAAGAAAGGTTTAGAGAAACCGAAGGTTTTTCAAAAAAAAATACTTTACATAGAGGACAATGAGGATACTGCTGATGCAGTAAAAGCAATCCTGACACATGCCGGCTTTGAAGCAGATATATCCCTATCTGGAAAAGGTGGAATAAAAAAAGCAGAGAAAATGTTTGACTTAATCCTAATAGACATAATGCTTCCTGACATGTCTGGATGGGATGTCTTTACAAAGCTGAATAAGAAAACAAAGGCAAAATTTGCTTTTCTCAGCGCTATTCCTGTATCAAATGAAAGGATGAAAGTTCTGAAGAAGGCAGGAATCTCAGACTATATAACAAAGCCATTTGAAAAGGATGACTTAATCAATAGAATAAAGAAAATATTAAAATAAAAAGATTTAAAACTATCAATAATCCAGGAATTGCAAAATGACATCATTATTAATAATCACTTCAGTAGAAAAACTGCAAACCAGGGTAAACTCTGTGGTAAAATCCTTTAAAAATATCCCTGGAATTTATGTTTCCTTAAACAAAACCCAAAAAAGCACAGAAAATATTCTCAGGAAAAATAAGATAAATACAAACAAAATATTTTTCATAGACTGTGTTACATCTGAAAAAACAAAGGAGGATGTCTTGCATATAGCGCCTGACCAGCTTGACTTATTGAGCTCTGCAATCAACACTTTTATAAAAGACATTAAAGGAAAAAAATTTCTGGTTGTAGATGCATTGTCAACCTTATTAATTTACAATGATGAAAACAAGGTTGTCAAGTTTGTCAAGGAAGTTACTGAGTATGCCTCCCAAAATGATGTAAAAGTTACGGCTTTCAGCCCTAAAACAAAGGGGGAGGAATTATTAAACAAAATATTCAATTTTTTTGACGAGGTAAAAAAAAGATGAAAAAGATTCTGCTACTTGCATTCCTTATAGCAGGAATTATTCTTGCGCAAAAAAATGTTGAGGCATCATCATTTAACATACAGATAACAATTCCAAATGACTATAAAATTATGCATCCCGGAGAAGAGCTTATGGCAAGCATAAAACTTGTTAATCTTGGAAGCTCTGGCAGGGAGGATGTGTTTTTGGACTATTGGATTACTGGCCCTGAGCAGAATGTTATACTCCAGAGAAAAGAAACTGTTGCTGTTGAAACACAGGCAAACTTTATCAGGTTCTTTGATATTCCGGAAGATGCTGGACTTGGCAAATATTGCCTTCATTTTAAGGTGACTGACTTTAATGGAAAGGAATCTACTGCAGAGCATTCATTTGAGGTTGCTCAAACGCATATAGATAGGCAGGTGTCCTACTGGTTTGCAGGAATACTTGCTTTTATACTATTGATTTACATTATTTCCAAGTCAAGGCCAATGCTTAAAAGGCTGCAGATGCAGGTCAGGGTATCAAGAATGGTTAAAAAGAGACTGAAGTAAAAGCTAATTATCTTATGCTTAATTCTATTTAGTTTTATTATAAATATACGGCTGCCGGGACTTTCATAGCACTTGCAAACTCTTTTGTGAGTGTTAGCGAGCACGGCGGGCTTGCCGTCAGGCAATGCCCTCCTTTGCGTATCAAATGAGCGTAACCATTTGCGTGCCAGCTTAGCAAGAAGCTGTTTTGAACCCGGGCAATGACCTTGGGAGGGTCATGTCATACCACTAGACCACAGCCGTGTAATAACCAAGAAAGTAAGAGGATATAAAAGATTTTTGGAAAAATCAGGATTGTTTTAATAGTTTTTTATTATCATTCTTTATTTATTCAAGGAATTCTTACTGAAAAAAAGTAAAGTTTTTATTGTAATTGTGATTCACTAATAGGAATTAATCATTATAAAACAAATAATGTGATTATTGGGGGTAAGAAAAATGCTCGGAATAGTCAAGAAAGGGAAAATCTATAGTGAAGGAGAATTAGAAAAACTCGGTCTGGTAAATACCCATAAAAAATTCTCTGATCTCTTGATTTACAAGAAAGATGATAAGGTGTATCTTTTTAAACATATTGATAAGAACAAACTTAAATTATACATATAACTAAAAACCAATACGTGTTTTTCCTAACAGCTTCTTAGTTAGAGTAAAACTTTGCTAAACTGTAGCTTATTAAAAATAGAGCTAGCTATTACAACTTTCCTTCTTTCCTAAAAAAAACAAGTCTAACTATCTGACAATAGTAACATTTAAATAAAAGAATAGCCATTTAAACACTAATGGAGAACAAATCTGATTTAAGAATCAATTATCCTCAATATACTGGAAGAAGATATGTTTTTGCAATAAAGGACAATCCACAAAACAAGCCCTTAATAGCTGCAGAGGCTGCTTTTATTGCAGATGTCATGATAACAAAACCAAGTATTCTCAAAAAACAATTTCAGGCTTCTTTAGAATATCAGGAACAAAAAAAGAGTTACATCCCACTCATAGATTTAAGTAGAAAGTATGGTGTTTACACAGGAGAGAAAAAAGCAGATGAGAGTCTGCAGTTAAGATACAAAAGGTTAACTGACTTAAGTTTGGATGAACTGGTTTTTGCAATTCTGGAAAAAATCCACACAAAAACAGGGGCAAAGAACCTTTACTATAAATCAGGAGAAGAATACTTTAATATAGAAGAAAGCGGGCAGGGAGGAGGCATACCCTATGCAGGACCAATTGTTTTGACAGCTCCTGTAAGGGCAAAGGCAGATGGCAGGAGAAAAGGCAAGGGCATCAGGAAAATTGAAATAGAGGGCTATTTTGAAACAAGCAAAATTCCATTCAACAGTATTCATTCAGAGTCAGAGGACTTTTTCTATACCCTTACAAAGCAGGGTTACACAGGAGGGCATTTACTCACAACAGAAGTACAGGCCCTGCTGCTTTATGCAAAAAGAAATCCTAGTAAAATCAAAAACCTAGAGAACCTAATGAAATCAGATTCAAATCTAAAAATATTCACACCAATCCATACTAGAGAATCACAGCTTAAAACATTGGAAAAATATACAATAAAAGAAGATGATTTTATGAAGAAGGGTGAACAACCAGATCTGACAATGCTCAGGGATGATATACTCTTTGACTGGCTGTTTAATGGAACAAACTTCTTTGAGATAGGAAAGAAAATAACTAAGATACCAACAATTGTTGATATAAAACTAGCTGATAAGGTATATAATGAAACTGCTGATCTTGAGGTAGTTGTAAATAACTACATATTTGATAAAAGCAATACCTTTATACCAAAACCAGTAAGGGCTTTTTTTGAATTAATGCATAAAAGACTGATTTGGGATGGATTCAAGCGAGAGGGTTACTGTCTTGAGAAAAGGGATTCTGAAAATGAGACAATAGCAATGGTTTATGAAAAGGGGGATAAGTCCATAAGGCTCTTATTCAACCAAAATTTTCCACCTTTGGTTCTAAAGCGTGTAAAAAACCCACGGTTTGAAGTAACACCATTCAGAGTCGAAGAAAAAAACAACAAAATACATCCTTTCTCTGAACTTTTTATGCAAAAAGATGTATTTGATGACAAGACAAGGGCAAGGACAGATTACCAAGTTGTTATCCCAACAGAGTTTAAAATTCCAAGAGAGCTTTGGCATGATTATAGGATAATGATTAACAAATATTTTAAAGGCAAAGGCAATCGTCTTGAAAAGCAGTTAAGAATAATGAATATCCCTAACAGAGATAGAATTCTGGATTTAATAAAAATGTCTTGAGAATTAAAACAAACAATTAATAAAGTTCAAAAACATACTGCTTCTGGGGTGAGTTGTAATGTCAAAAAAATACTCAAAAGAAAATATAGAAGGAATTCTAAAAAGCCTTAAAGGTGGGGTTATTATGGATGTAACCGAGTTAGGACAAGCACAAATAGCCCAGGAGGCAGGGGCTGTTGCAGTAATGTCATTATACATGGTTCCATCTGATATTAGAAAAGAAAAGGGACATTATGGAGAAGCAAGAATGCTTGAAGCTCTTGGAATTGATTTTATAGATGAAAGTGAAGTACTAACTCCAGCAGATAAAAAATACCATATAAACAAGAGAGAATTTAAAGCACCATTTGTCTGCGGTGCACGTGACCTGGGAGAGGCATTGAGGAGAATTTATGAAGGGGCTATGATGATAAGAACAAAGGGAGAGGCAGGAACAGGTGATATAAATCAGGCAATAGAACATATGAGACAAATCAGGAAAGAGATAGCAGAGCTTGTTGGCTTATGGGAATATAACAAGTTTCTGATTAAAGAAGGCAAAAAAGGTATGGAAGATGAGCTAAGAAGAAAGGCCCTAAAAGAATATGAGGTCCCATATGAGCTTGTATATGAAGTTGCAAAATCAGGAAAACTTCCAGTATTAAACTTTGCAGCAGGAGGAATAGCAACTCCTGCAGATGCAACCTATATGATGAAGCTAGGAGCAGATGGTGTCTTTGTTGGAAGCGGGATATTTAAATCAGAAGATCCAAAAAAAAGGGCAAAGGCAATAGTTGAGGCTGTCAGATATTGGAATGACCCTGCTAAGCTGTTAAAGGTTTCCAGAGGTTTAAAGGAGGCAATGAAAGGCACTGCAATAGACTCTTTAGAAGAAAAAGATAAAATGCAGCATAGATAAATTTTATTCATCAAACTTAAAATAATCTAAAAGAAAAAAGAATTAGAAAACTATGCTTCCTCTTCTTCCTCAGGATTGTAGCTAGGCACAGCTGCCTTGCTTATTATCATTACATCACCAATTGATTTAACGAGCTGATGTGGAACAATAACGCCCTTTGCAGAACCAAGTATTTTGTTCAGGAAAGAATTCTTTGTTGCCCTCACCCGCCAGCCAAATACTTTGTTGGCTGTTAAAATTGATTCCTCCACATCACCAAAATAATCTCCAGAATCAGTAAAAACTTTCATGTCATATGTTTCTGATATTTTTTTCATCTTTAGCATGATACCCCTCCAATGTAATTATGCTATGATTAATATATACCAACTATTTAAAGCTTTCGAAACTTTGGCTTTGGTTATAAAGTAGCTATAAACCAGACTTTAAATCATATCTTAGCAAAGCATCTGCAAGCACAGCAGCATTGCAAAACTTATTATCAAGCCAGAACTCCAATAAAGCGGTTTAAGTTGGCTGAAAGGTAGGGAGATTATTTCTTTATTTTCAGATTTAATTGTTTCTCAAGTTTTGCAATCCTTTCCTTAAGTTCAATCATTTTCAATTCCCTGTTCGTTGCAAATTTGGTGAATTTTTCAAGATTTTCTACCTCTGATTTCAAAATTCTTCTTTCTGTTGGTTCAGATAAATGCCATTTTTTATCTGTTTTGTATAGAATCATATTATGAGATTGTATAACATCAATAAGATCTGGAATTGAAATGTTCTTTACAGGATAAGTACACATCAATAAAATTAACCTTTTACTATATTTTTCAGTAAGACCTTTTTCGTAAACAAGGACTTTTTTGAGCAATTTACTCTTGACCCAAGACATATCTCCTGCTGCCCTTATTCCATCAATGTCTTTGAAGCCAATACTATTAAGTTTTTTATCAATCAACCTATACACTTTTTCCTTAGTGAATATATTATTCTTAAAATAGAATGTCTTGTAATGTATAAATTCAATCTTCTTTTCTTTAGTATATTTTTGCAAGTCAACAATTCTTGAAATTTCTTTTTTAATCTTTTGCTTAAGCGCAGTATTTGGGTAGACTACTATGCAAAGTTCATTATTCTTAAGACCACTTGCAAAAAAAGAAGGAAAAATCTCTAGGAGGTCTGATATTTTCTCATAAAGCATGACTATATGGGTCCCTTGCTCAACCTCTCCTTTCATAAATCCTAGCGGATTATACTTCCTTTTAAACATATGGTTTACTTATTATACTTAATTGTATTTATAAGTTTTCATTATAAAATTGGTCTATGGTCAAAACAAGGGTTTATGGCCAAAGTTCAAAACTCCGGAAGTTTTATAAAAAAGGATTTGCTGCTTATTTCCTTATAAAAATCAATATGGTTGATAAAATGGAAATAAGATATAAACACAACAAAACAAAAGATGAGGCTTATAAAGCAATTGATGGATTTTTAGGTAAATTAGAAGAAGAATATAAAGATCTGATTGAAGATTATTCAGGGAGTTGGAACTCTTCCAAAGATATTATGGATTTCAGTCTTAGTGCCAGGGGTTTTAAG
>JAFCBX010000020.1 GCA_017610505.1 Methanosarcinales archaeon
GATAATCTTTACATTACCTTTCCCATATAACCCATTTTTTGTCATAAGAGTATGCCATTTATCTAAATCTTCTTCTTTTATATATAGGTCAATTCTTGATGGAAAAAGGAAGTGTTGTACTAAGTTCTCAGCTTGGTAAGTTGTGAGAGCGTAATCCATTTTTGTCTTTTTTAACAACTTTAATGGTTCTCTGACCATATAGCTTCGTATTTTTTTTGGCTTCTTTGAAATTTTAAGCCAATATTCTAAAAGCTTTTTTTTATTTGTTAGTTTTGTATTTTTGATAACCTTATTTTTTTCTAATTCTTTTAGAAAAAGTATAACCCACTGTCTAGTGCATTCTGCTCTTTTAGATATTTCATTCTTGCTTAGAGTTTCCCTGCTGTTAAGCAATACTCTTAATATTCTTTCTTGTTTATCTCCCCGCATATTATGTAAGTATCATAACTAGTATATAAATGTTACTTACATGTAAGCAAATAGGCAGTTAATAAATAATAGTTACAATTGCCTTTTTTTCCTGAAAAAAGGAAATCTAAGAAGATTTAAATTGAAAATATTAAGTGGACAAAAAATAAAACAAAACCCTACTCCCCATTAAGCCCAGGGCTTTTCTTCAGTGTTTCTTTATCAGCAGGGATTTTAGCTTCTTTTTTCAGGCCTGCCTCTTTTCTTAAAATCTCTGCCTTATCAGTCTTTTCCCAGGTAAAATCAGGATCACTTCTTCCAAAGTGTCCATAGCAGGCTGTTTTTCTGTAGATTGGCCTCCTCAAGTCAAGGTTTTTTATTATGTCTGCTGGCTTGAAGCTGAAGTGCTTTTTTATCAGCTCAACAATTTTCTCCTCTGGAATCTTGTTTGTATTGAATGTATGAATCAATATGGAAACTGGCTCTGCCACTCCTATGCTATATGCTACTTGAATCTCGCATTTGTCAGCAAGTCCTGCTGCAACAACATTTTTTGCAACATACCTTACCATGTAAGATGCAGACCTGTCCACTTTAGAAGGATCTTTTCCAGAGAAACATCCTCCGCCGTGAGAGCCATGCCCCCCGTAAGTATCAACTATAATCTTTCTGCCAGTAACTCCTGTATCGCCTGGCGGTCCACCAATCACAAAACGCCCTGTTGAATTAACATGATAAGTTGTTTCATCAGTAAGGTAGTCCTTGCATATTGGCTTTATGACATTTTCAATAATATCTTTTTTTATTTTTTCACTACTCACATCTGGGTCATGCTGTGCAGCTATGACAACTGTTGTAACCTTGGCAGGAAATCCGTTGTTATACTCAACAGTAACCTGTGATTTTCCGTCAGGCCTTAGGTATGGCAAAATCTCCTTTTTTCTTACTTCTGCAAGCCTCATGCAAAGTTTATGAGCTAATACTATAGGCAGAGGCATAAGCTCTTTTGTCTCATTGGTTGCATAGCCAAACATCATTCCCTGGTCGCCTGCACCCTGATCATGCTTTTCTGTTGCTGTAACACCCTGTGAGATATCAGGACTTTGCTTATGGATAGAGTTCAGGACTCCAACATCCCTATAATTAAATCCATATTCTGGTTTGTCATATCCTATCTCCTTTATTGCTTGCCTCACAATGTCTTGCACATCACCATATGCTGTTGTTGTTACCTCTCCTGCTACAATGACAAGTCCTGTTGTTACAAGTGTTTCAACAGCAACCCTTCCATTAGGGTCCTGTTTATAAACTTCATCTAAGAAAGCATCTGATATCTGGTCACAGATTTTGTCAGGATGCCCTTCTGTTACGCTTTCTGATGTGAATAAATAATTTTTACCGCTCATTGTTTACCCCCCTTTAATTAAAACTAAAAAAAAGCTTAATTAATCCCTATAAAAACTTTCTTGATAATAATATTCCAAAGAGAATAATTTTAATGTTGTTTATTACAGAAAAAAAAAAAAAAAAAGAGATTATTCAACTGTTTCTATAATAAAATCATCAAGAACAGTTCCTGCAACCTCTACCTCATTGCCACTAATATCATAATCATCATAAATAGCTAATAGCCTGCATGCCATTGTGGTATCATCTACTGCATAGCCTGCTACCAGCAAAGCAATATTATTGCCATTATCAAAGAGCTTAATCTTTGCCTTTCCTGGCTCAAAACCCTGGTCGCATTTTAATGGCCATCCCATTATCTCTGCTGCAGCCATATTAACGCATGGCCCACCAACTATAATAATATTTTGCTCTTTTATATTGTCTATTTCTGTATCCAATACAATTATTCCTGACTCAAAAGGAGGTCCAAGGCTTGTTGCTATATCAATTGAACCTATCATATCTCCTGTTTTGGCATTTTCCCCAACAATTATTATTGAATTCAATGCATCTTCTTTTACAAATGGCTTTGGGTAATCTGCCAGATTAAAGGTTTTTATTGCCAGTGCAGAAGCTGTAAAAATCATTATTGCAATAGTGTAAAAGAGTATTATATTACAAGTTTTTTTCACTATAACCATTTTTATTTAATAATTTTTATTATTATTGTTGAATATACTTAATGATATTTAAACGTTTCTAATATCAGTTTAAAACAGCTTTAAGAGCTCGCCGTAAACATTTTTTCTGTGTCCTATAAACAGCACAATTATTTTTTTGTTATCTTCTTTTTTTATAAATCTTATCTCTTTTGTCAAAATCAATCAGGTATATTTTGTCTTCTCTTTTGTCATAGGAATATAATAATCTAAAAGGAGGAATGTAGATTTTTCTTTCATTTTTTTCATATTTAATAAAGTCACCGTGTTCAGGGCTTTCAATAATCTTTTTAATTTGTTTTTTTACCCTTTCTTTTGTTTTGTTATCTTTGATCTTTTTGATGGCTTTTTCAAATTCTGGTTTTCTTATAATTTCTGTCATTTTTTAAGTCTGCAAAGTCACCATTTTTCCAGATCTTTTAAGAATTCTTCTTTTGTTTGTGCAATTGTTTTGCCTTTCTTTACGTCTTCCCAGAATTCATTTGCAATTCTCATATCTTCTAAATCCTCTTTTATCTCTTCAATGTTTTTTGCTTTTAAATCTTTCATTGCCTCAAATATCAGCTTGTTGCCTTCTTTGACTATCAGGAGTTTTCCTCCTTTTTGAAGTTTTAGGTTCTCCCTGAATTCAAGCGGGATAACAACCTGGCCCCTTTCCCCTATCTTGGATATTCCAATTTCCATTTAATCACCTTTAATATGATTGGTATGATTAATCATATATTTAAACCTTTCTATAATTTTTCATTAATTTTTCCGAGAAGTCTATAACTCTTCTAGTTTTCCTGTGATTTCTCAAGCACTATTTTCAAAACAGTTTTGAGAAGTCGCCGTAAACATTTTTTCTGTGTCCTATAAATAATATAATTACCTTTTTTTCTTTATTATCTATTTCATATATTGCCCTATAGTCTCCTATCCTAAGCTTCCAGAATTGTGTATATCTAAGATGATTTCCTTTTCTGTCTGGAAAGTTTTTTAATATTCTTAATTTGTTCTTTATCCTTTCTCTTATTGCTGTTTCATTTTTTTCCAGAAACTTATTTGCTTTTGGGTGCAAAAGGATTTTATAAGCCATGCTCAATCCTCTAAAGGTATAAGAATCTCGGGCTTTTCTCTTGCTTCATTGCTCCTTTGCATCAGCATATTATAGAATTCTCTTGTTTTTTCTCTTTCTATGTAGAAAGCAAGTATGGTTTTCATACTATCACTTCTGCTTTTGAATTTTCCTTGGTTTACCCAATTATCAACCACTTGGACACTTTCTTCAGGAACCCTTACTTGAACTTGGATCATATAAATCACCTGTAAACAGTAATGTTTACATTATTTATAAACCTTTTGTTTGTTTTTTGTTAATTTTTCTGAGAAATATGCAAATCTTCTGCCAAGCCTTAAACTTTGATGGCTTCATGGCACAACAGCACCATTAGCTAATCCTCACAAGCCCCTTATTATAGTCCTTTTTTATCTGCTCAGCACAAATGGTTACGCTCCAAGGGTTTTGTCCAACCCTTTCGCTGGTTGACACAGAAGAGCAACGTTTTTTATTTCGCAAAAAAGTCCTTTGATCTCCCTTCTTTCGCACTGTGCACTCTTGGAACCCTATCATCAATTGAGTCATTAAAGTTATTCAAGCAACCATTTCCATAATGGGATAGCTTGTATTTCTTTATTTATAATTTCCTCTTCATTTTCTGTTAGAATTAATGCTGTTTTTAATTTATATTTTTTTATTGCTTCTTTTATTCCCAATATCTCTCTTTTTCTGGTGTCTGGATCTTTAATTGATTTACAAACTTGTATTGCTTGTGTTATTTTTGATTCTTCTTTTACTATGAAATCACATTCATACATATCTTTATGGTAATAAATCTCTTTTCCCCTTCTTTTTAATTCAACAAATACCAGATTCTCATACAGCCTTCCGATGTCTTCTGTGAATTTGAAGCTTATTGAGTTGATTAGTCCTGTATCTATTGCATAAACTTTTTTTGGTGTGTTGATTTGTTTTTTAATTGAAAAGTCAAAGTGCTTTAATTCAAATAATAAGTATGCTTTGCTAAAATAATTTGTGTATTCCTTAACAGTTTTATCTGATAATGCTATTAATTTTGATAGTTTGTTGTAGCTGAATGGTTTTCCAATGTTTGATAAGAGATAATGCGCAAGTTTTTCAGTTTTATCAATATTTTTTATACCAAATCTAGGAATTATATCATGATATAATATATTTTTATAATAATTTTCTAATATTTCTTTTTTTGTATTGTTGTCTTTAATAAATGCTATTTCTGGGAAGCCCCCCCACCTAACAAATTCATCGAAGTGTTTTCTGATTAGATTTTGATTTTTAAGAAGGTCAATCTTACTTTTTATTTCTATTTTCTTTGCCAAAAGGAACTCTTTAAAATCAAAAGGGTAAAGATAAATGTTTAAAGTTCTTCCAGATAGTAAGGTTATGAGTTCTGATGATAACAACTGAGAGTTAGAGCCAGTTATTATAAATTTAATGTTGCTGTTTTCATATTTTGATTTTATAAATACCTGCCAGTTTTTAAAAAACTGTATTTCATCGAGGAACAGGTATATTTTTCCTTGAGGGTTCATTAACTTATAGTAATCATCCAATATTAGTTCAAGGTTTTTGATATTATCTTTGTATTCATCAAAATAAGGATTTTCCAAGTTAAGAAAAAGTATGTTTTCTTTTTTAACTTTCTTGTTTAAAAGGCAGTTAATTATCTGTTTTAGCAGAACACTTTTTCCACATCTTCTAACGCCCGTTAGTGTAATTATGTGTTTTAAACTTAGGTATTTTTGTATTAACCTAAGTTTTGTTCTTATTATTCCTAAATCCACATCAAAGCTGTTCCATTGTTTGTTTTGCTCTACAAGTATCTTTTCAAACATATGAAAAAGAAAACCCTGCAACTATATAAATATTTCGTTTTTTATTCCGAAATATCCTTATTTTATTCGGTTTTTATTCCGAATTTTAAAAAAGATACCTTATCTTATTATTTTATTCAAAGGATGCATCATCCCGCCAATGAAGTAGTGGGCTTTTTTTGGCAAATCTGTTGTAATTCAAGATAACACCTTTATAATCTCTTCTTCAGAAACAAGCTTTTTCTTCAAAATGGAGGTTTTTATGATATCATCTACTAGTTTTATTTCTTCCTCATTGAAATTTTCATCATATTCATTTCTTTCAAATATACCTTTTGTTTGTTTTTTGTTAATTTTTTTGAGAACTCTATGTCTTAAGCTTCTCATTGCATTAAATCCTTAGAAAAAGTTTTGAAAAATAAAAAAAAGAAAAAAAGCTTATTCAGCTTTATTCTGCAGGTTCTTCTGGTTCAGCTTCTGGTACAACTGGTACACCAAGTACAATGTCTGCATCACTTGTTGCAGTCATCTCTACTTCCATACCACCTAAGTCATCTGCATAGTCTTTGTAGTTCTTCATTACAGTGCATGCTCTCCTTGTGTCATCTGCAGAGTAACCAGCTACTAACAAGGCAACGTTCTCATCTTCGAACAACTTAATCTTTGCTTTGCCTTCTTCGAAGCCTTCTGCGCAATCTGCTGGATTGCCCATAAGCTCTGCTGCTACTGTGTTGACACATGGCCCACCGACTACAATGACATTCTGTGCGGTCCAGTCAGCTACTTCTGAGTCCAAAACAGCTGATCCTACTTCTACCTGAGTAAGTCCGCCTACTTCTCCTGCTCCTGCGACAGTTGAAACAACACCGCTTGTCAAATAAACATCTGCTGTTGCTTCAGCTATTGGGTATGTTATTGTCACATAACTCTGTGCATTATTAGGGAAATTATATTCAACATGTGTTCCCCATCTTGTGTAGCCATCATAGTAGTTTGTATCGCTGTCCCATGATCTCATATTAAAGTTACTGTCACTTGAGGTTGGCTCATTACAGGTTACTCTGTTTGCAACAGTTGTTGTTGTTCCAGCATCAGTTAGGCTTATATTAATGCTCTGAGTTGCACTAGAGTTGTCAGCTGGTCCCTTGTGGTACTCATATACCCTTATAAGTCCGCTTACTATATCACTTGCTGTTGTTGTGGATAACTTAACCTTTGCCTCTGATGGTGTCCATATCTCTCCTGCAGTGTCTGTTCCAAGGTCAGCAAATGTTGCTGTTCCAGCTGTGTAATCTGCTGTAAAGGAGTAACTATTTCCATCAAGATAGAATGTTCCATCATTAGAAGTTCCATTAGCAGCTGTTACCTTAAAGCTGTTTCCTAAACCAACATCCTTAAAGGTTACCCTTGTGTTTGTTAAATCAAAGTAGGTTGCTTCAATTAAGTGTGTGTATTTCCCTGAACTTAATATGACCTGGTCGTTCTTAGTTACTGCAGCTCCATCAGCTATAAAAAGTACTCTTGAAGAGCTCTTTCCTAGTGAAACATTTCGTCCAGCATCTCCAGAGTGGAATGCATAAAAGTTCAAGTCTCCGCCTGTCTTTGTTGGAACCTTAAGTTTCACATAGTCACTAGATGGAGTTATCTTAATCTCCTCTGTTTCACCAAAGTCAACTCCAGTAAACTCAAAGTCCAAATTGTTCAAGAACAATTCGTTTTTGTAGTCTGATTCAAGGTCATCTGATAGTTTTCCTCCAATTGGCACATAGTAATCATCTGATGTTGTCCAGTTAAGTTCTATCATGCTTATGGATACATCTCCTGTTGGGAATGTTCCGACAATGTTTACTCCAAGATTTGAAACATCTTCTCCTCCAACAGTCACTGTTCCTCCCCAGTTAGCAGTTCCAAAAGCAGCGTCTGTAAATGTTATCTTCTCAGCTCCAAGGTAGAACTCTACAAGATCCAGTGTTATATCTCCTGCTTCATTAGGAAGTATTTCCTTGATACCAATCTCTGTTCCATCTGTTAGCTTGAATGTTCCACCAGCTACTAGTGCATCTGTTGACTCTCCATTTATCTTGAACTTTACTTGTGGTGTGGTTACATCTGTTATAATTATTACCTCAGTCTCATAGTCAATGCCATTAATTGTATATGTCTTTGATTCACCCTCTGTTAATGTATCCTGAATAGCTCCACCCATAAGGTCAATAACTCCTGTTGTGTTGTCTGTATTTATAATAGTGAACTCCTTTCCAAGCATTGAGATCTTCTTGTTGTCCAAATCATCAAAGTCTTTGTTAGAATCTACATCTGACTTCAGTGCGCTTGCAAATGACAGCTTGTAGACATATCCTGTCTTGTCTGTAGCAAACTTCAAGTAAAATGCTGGATCATCTGATCTGTCTGTATCTGCTTCATAAACAACCTTTGCATCTTCTGGCATTGTTATATACTGGTTATATGTGTATGTCCCTTTTTCATTGGTTATGCTTCCGTCTGCCAGTGCATTTAGCTCGCTCTTTGTTACTGTTCCGATTGGTCCATTTTCAAGTTCGCCATTTCCTCCAGCAGAAGATGACAGGTACTCATACAAGTTTAGTGCATCTGAGCTCTTGGATACTTTATATGCATCTCCTTCAAGTGTTGTTGTTGCTGTTGTTGTTGATGCTGCTGCGCCTTCTACATAAGCCAGGCCAAGCAGTATATCTGCTACACCGATTGAATCTGCTGCCTTTGCACCTGCTCCCACTATAGCAACAGCATTATATGTGCTGTCTTCTACAAATGGTACAGGATAGTTTCCTAAGTCGGCTGCAGCCATTGCTCCTAAAACAGTCGCCCCAACCATTGTTGCGCCTGTTCCTAAGGCAATTATCTTTTTTATTGCCCTTTTAATTTCCATTTCTCAAACACCTCCATGTGTTTTATTTTTTTCTATATTGACCAGCATAAATACAACTTATACTGTATCATAGCTATAGAATATGGTTTTGTTTATAAAGATACTTGCCTGACACTTAGCTCAAAGCTTTATGAACTTATTTAAAGCTTTACAAACCACTATAAAAGCTTATTTTACTAAAAATAAGCTCATTTGAACCTTATTTATTTTTTTAATAGTTTAAGTATATGTTTAGTTATTCAACCTTATAAACCTGCTGTTCTACACCTTTATGCCATAAACCTCTGCTCTGTCTTTAAGTTCTTTATATGTTGGATATCCATCAATCTTTCTGCCCGCCAATACTGAGGTTAAGTTTGTAAGTATTTCATGCTTTATTTTAAATTCTCTTTTGTACTTGGCATAGAACAAAGCTACAAATATCAGGTTTCTTATGTCTCTGTCTTTTTCAACAATATACAAAGAATGTTTTAGGATATCTTCTTTAGTTAGTTCTTTTTTAGGCAGATAGTAATAATTTTTGACTAGCAATAATTTTATGTCATATTTTTCATATGCTGAAAATGCAGTCTTTACTGCATCAATATCTTCTTTGCATGAGAATACTATTTCTTTGTTTTTCTTATAGTATATTGTTGAACTTGCAGGAATCCTTGCATCTATTGTTTTCTCATATTTTTTCAGTTCTTTTAAGAAATCCATTAGCTTAAGCCACATCTTCTCATTTATCATAAAGGCAAATTTAGTTTTTCTGATAATACTCCTTTTACCTGCTTCTTGAATTTTACTGTATATCATTGTCTTTTTGAAACCTGTTTCTTTGGATATTTCTTCAATAGTTAGTGGCTTAAGAAGTGCTGTAAATATGGGTATCCCTGAATCTGAGAGAACTGGAGCTAAGTTTGGGATGTCTGCTAATAATTGCAGAAGAAGGGCTATATGTAGTGCTTCTTTA
>JAFCBX010000101.1 GCA_017610505.1 Methanosarcinales archaeon
GTTTCTATTATAATAATTGCATTAATGCATGCATCTGCGTTTTTGTTAATCATGGCTTTTTTGCTTTATGTTTTGTTTATTAAGCTAGAGCATCTGAAACAAAGCAGAGCAGAGTTAGAGTTAATAATATTCTCAACAATTCTTGTTACCTGGCTTAATTTTATTGTATATAAAAATGCATTTCTGATTCACGGCCAGTTTGTCATCTGGCAGAACATACCAAAAGAGCTGCTTGGCCAGTATTTCTCACAGCTAAACATTCTTAATGCATTATATTACATTGGCATAATCCCTCTTCTTTCAGGGATTTACTTAATCTATAAATACACATTTAAGAAGAAAAACAGGAAAATTTACCTTCTGATGGGATTTGTCCTTTCAGGGCTTTTTTTACTATGGTTTAAGCTTATACCATTGAAGACAGGCCTTATTTTCTTTGGTGTAATATTTGTTTTATTGTTCAGCAAGTTTTACTCTGATTCCCTATTGTTCATAGATAAAACAAAATTTTCAAAATATAAGATGGTTTTTATTACAGTACTTTTTCTGGTTTTTATCTTTAACTCAATCATTCCTACTATTAGTTACACAAGCAAAATTATTAGGGAAACACCATCAAAGCATGAGATAGATGCTTTGCTTTGGCTAAAAAATAATAGTGATGAAGAAGATGTTATCCTTGCAAGCCTTGATGAAGGTTATCTGATAAACACCATTGCAGAAAGAAAAAATGTCATTGATAAAAACTTCTTGCTAATAAAAGATGCAGAGCAGCGCCTTGAAGATGTAAGAAAAATATATACAACCCATTATGAAACAGAAGCAATACCCTTATTAAATAAATACAATATCAAATATATCTTCTTGTCCAAGAGATCAATGGAAGATTATAATATAGTTGATTTAAATTACAGGACAGATGAAAAGTGTTTTGAATTAGTCTATGATAAGGAGGTTAAGATATATAAATCATTATGTAAAATGGAAGAAAAATGAAACTAACTGAAAAAAATACATTAGCTTGTGTAATCTTGGCAGCTGTTATAGTCCTTTTAATACCTCACTTGATTAGGTTTTTATTCTACAACAATATTATGATTGGTGATGAGCCATATTATCATGCAACTATTGCAAAGCAGATAATTGAGCAGAAATCATTAATACAAAACCAAAATTATATCTTTAATCCATACCATTTGGTGCTTGCTTCAGCAGGATATTTTATTGTGGTTGATTTAGCATCAAAATTAATTCCCTTTTTGTTAGGCCTGTTTTCTGTTCTTATTTTTTATTTAATACTTAAAGAATTTAAAATGAGTATTGAAGAAAGGCTATTTGTTTTATTAATACTTATAGTCTCACCTGCCTTTATTTATTTATCTGTAATCTCAAACACTCATTCTATTCCTGTTTTTCTGACTTTACTAGGCATATATCTTCTTTTCAAAAAAAATATTTTTCTTACAATTATATCATTGCTTGCTTTTGCTGCAGCAATACCCTTTGGCATGTTCAATGCTTTACTGGTAATAACTATAATCTTAGCCTATCTGGTTGAGGAAAAACAAAAAGAGAAAATTCCTTCTAAATCTAAAAAACCAAGTTTTTCCTTTAAATCAAAAAAAGCCGCAGTCTTTTTGTTTATATTGTTCATAATATCTGCCCTGTGTTTTCCACTTTATTTTCAGCAGAAAACAAAGATTCTTCCTGCAGAAAACATGCTTCAGAGCTCTATGTCTGACTTTGGGGCTTTGATAGGAATTAGTGTTTTTAATATTCTTCTTGCAATTATGGGATTTGTTTTGATGTGGAGAAAGAAAAAAGAACACTCATTTATTTTCTTGCTGCTTTTAATCATAATCATATCCTCTTTTTATGCAAAAAATGTTATTGTATACACAGCATTTGTTTTTTCTGTCTTTGCTGGATACGCTTTTGTTAAAATAAGAGATATGGACTGGGAGATTAAGATAATCAAAAATCTTACCATACTGCTTATAACCTGCGGACTAATATTTTCAACTGTATCATATCTGAATAGAATTAGCAATATGCAGCCTGATAAGGAAGTAATAAAAAGCCTTGACTGGCTTAAGCATTATTCAGAGCCAGATGAGATTGTTTTCTCCCATTACTCAAAAGGTTTTTGGATAAACTCTGTTGCTGAAAGGCCTGTTGTAACAGACAAAATGCTTGAATATTATTCTGATGCAGAAGAAAGATTTAATGATTCTTTAGAAATCTTTTACTCCAGAAATCTGAAGAATACAAAAAGCTTTTTAACTAAATATAACATATCTTATATATGGATTGATAATGAGATGAAGCAGGGCTTGGTTTGGGAAAAAAAGCAGCAAGGGCTTTTGTTTTTGTTCAGAAATAACGAAACATTTAAGAATATATACAACAACCAGGGCATAGAAATATGGGAAATAAAAAAAGAGGTTTAAAATGGATTTAGTTACTATAGCTCTTTCGGTTGTTTATATAATCACCCTATTTTATACAACCTTCTGGCTTATAACCCTTTTAGAGGTTAAGGAAGAGAAAAAGAAACACCTAAAAAAATTTCCTTTTATTTCAGTTCTTGTTCCTGCATACAATGAGGAAGATAATATTATCGAAACCCTTAATTCTCTTGTTTCTCTT
>JAFCBX010000021.1 GCA_017610505.1 Methanosarcinales archaeon
TTATGTATGGGTTGCAAAGCAATACCACAAGCTTGCAAAGTTTCCAAGGATAATTGCATTAACAGCTTCGCCGGGCTCTGATATTGAGCATATTTCAGAAGTCTGCAAAAATCTCTTTATAGAAGATATTGAGGTAAGGACAGAAAAAGACCATGATGTTAAGCCATATGTTCAGGAGATGGAAACTAAATGGGTCGAGGTCGAGCTGCCAGAAAAATTTAAACAGGTTCAGAAATATCTAAAGGATTGTGTTAAGTCAAAGATTGATGAGATAAAAAAATATGGCTACATGCCCAAAATAAATGGAAGTATGAGCAAAAAAGATTTACTTGGCTTGCAGGCAGCATTGCATTCAGAAATAGCTCATGGAAACAAGGATTTTGGAATTTTGAGAACAATCTCTCTATTAGCAGAAGTAATGAAAGCAGGGCATGGGCTTGAGCTTTTGGAAACTCAGGGAATAACTGTCTTATATAAATATCTGAATAAGCTTATTGAGGAATCAAGGACAACAAAAGTAAAAGCAGTTAAAAATCTTGCAATAGATGCTAATTTCAAATCTGCCTTGATAAAAACAGAGAGTTTGTTTAATGAAAAAATAGAACATCCAAAGCTTGATAAGCTTAAAAAGATTATAAAAAAGAGCATAAGTGAAAACAAAGATATAAAAACAATTGTCTTTAATCAGTACAGGGATAATGCCCTGAATATTGTTGAGGAACTGAACAAAATAGAGGGGGTTAAGTCACAGCTTTTTGTTGGCCAGATGAAAAAAGGTGATACAGGCTTAACCCAAAAAAAGCAGAAGGAAATTTTAGACAAATTCAGGGCAGGCGAGTTTAATGTTCTGGTTTCAACTTCTATTGGGGAGGAAGGCCTGGATATCCCAAAAGTTGATGCTGTTATTTTCTATGAGCCAATTCCAAGTGCAATAAGAACAATACAAAGAAAGGGAAGAACAGCAAGACAAAAGAAAGGAAAAGTTATTGTTCTGGTTGCAAAAAATACAAGGGATGTTTCTTACAGGTGGTCAGCTTTCCATAAAGAGAATCGCATGTACAGAACTCTTGAGACATTGAAGAGAAAGATAAGTTCTCCTTTAATGCAAAAAAAAGAGCAGACACTTGAAAGGTTTATTCCAGAAGAAGATAAAGTAACAATATTTGCAGATACAAGGGAAAAAGGCTCTGGTGTTATAAAAGAACTAATTGAACTTGGTGTTAATATAAAGCTGAAAATGCTTAAGGTTGGAGACTATGTATTGAGTGAAAGGGTTGCTGTTGAGATAAAAACAGTAAGGGATTTCGTTGACTCAATTCTTGATAACAGATTATTGCAGCAGATAAAGGAATTAAAGACTAATTTTGAGAGACCAATTGTTCTTGTTGAAGGGACTGAGGATATTTATTCAATGAGAAAAGTTCACCCAAATGCCATAAGGGGTATGCTAGCAACAATTGCTGTAAGCTATGGAATACCAATAATTTATTCAAAGAACTATAAAGAAACAGCTTCTTATCTGCATATAATTGCAAAGCGCGAGCAGGAAAATGGAAAACATGACTTTAACCTGCATGGCGAGAGAAAGCCATTAACACTTAAAGAACAGCAGGAATATGTTGTAAGTTCTCTGCCAGGTGTTGGGCCTGGTTTAGCAAAACCATTATTGAAAAAATTCAGGACAATTAAAAAAATAATTAATGCAAAGGCTGAGCAGCTTGAGAAAGTTGAGAAGATAGGGCCAAAAAAAGCTGCCGAGATAAAAAGGGTTACTGATAGTGAATATGAAAGATGATTTTCTTTAATATGTTAAAATGACAGAAAAGTATTATATTGATGCTGCAATCTGGAGAGGTCTCCATGAAAATAGGTCTGATAGGTTTAGGCCGCTTGGTGACTGGGCTTTTGAATTATTCAAAAAAATAAGAAAGGCTAAAGGAAAAATTCTCTATTCAAATCTTGTAGTTGATGAATTGTCGATAGCTTATAATAAAGAAATAATAAAAAAACTTTTTGAGGACATATCTAAATTGCTTGAAAGGGTGGAAATTAAGAAAGAGCAGGTAAGGGAAGCAAACAGATTGAACAAAGAGCTTAAAATCCCTTTTGGAGATGTATTGCATGGAATTTTAGCCAGAGATAATAATGCAATAATGGTTACAAGGGATCATCATTTTGAAGAACTTCAAGATATGGTTAATGTTAAAAAGCCAGAGGAACTAATCTAGTTTAACTCCTAATTTTCTTGCATATTTATTTGCAACTTCTTCCCTTATTTTATGTAATCTTTTATCACTTACACTTACATTAGCTGTTCCTTTAAACTTTCTTAATTCATGAATAACTAAATCTCTTTCTATTGAAATTAGTTTTTCTCTTATTGCTTCCCTTATAAATTCAGTCCTATTATTAAAATTCAATGGTCTTATAATCCCATCTATTTTCTTTATAATTCTTTCCTGAAGTTTAAATGTAACTGTCTCCATGGTATTACAAGTATAACACAATGTAATATATAAATTTTTCTGTTTTCTACTATTTTATTTAAATTTGGCATTACAAACATTATCTTAAATTTCAGAAATTCATGCTCTTTAGCTTGTTTATTCTTTCATCAATTACTAATCAAATCCAAAAATTTAGAGGCAGTTAGTATTTTAGTTTTATTAAATTCTTTAATTTTCAATAAAGGTTCATCTCCAGATATAAGAAAATCAGCTTTGGTTATTACTGCTGACTCCAAAATTATGTTATCACTAGGATCTTCCTGAATAAATTTAATATTTCCAAATGTATTTACAATAGTAGCAATACTATAAATAATACCCATAAATCTTAATTTTTGTTCTTCTTTAAAATTAAATTTGGGATAACTTAAAACTCTATACAATTCCCTTAGTTGTTTTTTGGAAATAATAAGCTCAAATTCTCTGTTTAATATTTTGTCAAATATTAGCCTTTGTTTTCCTTTCCATCCAAAAGCAGAAATTAAGATGTTTGTATCTAGAACTATCTTTTTCTTGCCCATTTAATTGCCTCAGAAACATTTTTTTGTGATAATTTCTGTTTCTCAAACTGAGACCTCATTTCTTTTGATAATTTTTCAAACTCTAGTTTCACATCAGGAATTTTTACTTTCTTAAATAATATCCCTTCTTTTATTGGAAAAGAAATAAATCTATCTCCAGGTCTAAACTTTTCTAACTCACGGATATTTTGAGGCACAACCAATTGTCCTTTAGGACTCATTTTAACAAGTTCTGTATCCATTTTAAAACCTCCAATACTACAGTTAAACTGTTGAACTATTTAAATGTTTCTATGAGATGCTAGATACATTACTAACTTAGAAGTTCATGCTCTTTAGCTTGTTTATTCTTTCGGCCATTGGAGGATGTGTTGATAAAAGGTTTAACAGGCTTCCTCTGAAAGGGTTTGCTATAAACAAGCATGAGGTTGCCTTGCTGCCAAATCTTAATGGATTTTTCTTAACACCTTGCTCTAATTTTTCTAAAGCACTTGCAAGCCCAAAGCTGTTATGCAAAGTTCGTGCAGCTGTTTCATCTGCCAAGAATTCTCTTGATCTTGATATTGCAAGCTGTAAAATAGCTGCGATTATTGGTGTAAGAATTGCCAGTGCAATAAGTTCAAGGCCAGAATTTCTGTCCCTGCCTCCAAAGCCGCCAAAGATTGCTGCCCAGCGGGCCATCATAGCAGCATATGATATAACTCCTGCAATTGTTGCTGCAACAGTCTGTATTAAAATATCCCTGTTTTTTACATGGCTTGCCTCGTGTGCAATAACACCTTTAAGCTCATCATCATTTAATAACTCTAAAATTCCTTTTGTGCATGCTATTGCTGCGTGGTTTGGATTTCTGCCAGTTGCAAAAGCATTTGGATTATCTGTTGGCAAAATATATATTTTTGGCATTGGCAGATTGGCAAGCTGAATAACCTCTCTTACAATCTTGTAAAGCCTTGGAGCCTGCTGCTCTGTTACAGGCTTTGCGTGATACATTTTCAAGACTATTTTATCAGAATACCAATAAGAGCCAAAATTAATTAATATTGCAAAGACTAAACCTATTATTATCCCTGAAGTTCCCCAGAAAGAGCCTATCCAAAGCAATAAGGCTGTTAATAAGGCCAACAATACAACTGTTTTTAGTTGGTTTTTTATCATGGTTATCAGAAAAAAGGTATATGTTTTTAATATTTAAGGCTGTTGGTTTTTTATTTTAAATCCTAAAAACAAAAACTATTAAATAAAGCAGAATTCTATATATGATTATGATAAGCTTAAGCACAGCTCTGAAGCATTACAAGAGAAAAGATGTCCAGGATGAAATACTTCTTGCTGCCCAGGATAAAGAGGTAGTTGCAAGGTTTGGTGATAAGGGCTTTGGAAAGAGGCCTGATATCTTAAAATATCCCAACGATATCATTGAGCAGGTAAAGCAAGGAGCTACATCTTTTCATGTTTCTGAGGAAAGATGGAGAAATCCATTGCAGCTAACAACTCCTATGAGCAAAAAGGATGCTGATAACTTAAGGACTAGCTGGGATTTGGTGATTGATATTGATTTTGAGGTATGGGAAATAACAAAGATCATAACAAATGAAATAATAAAGGCATTGAAAGAGCATGACATAAGTTCTATAAGTTGCAAATTTTCAGGAAATAAGGGGTTTCATATAGGTGTTCCATTTGAGGCCTTTCCTGAAAAAGTGCATGACCAGGAAACAAGAACACTGTTTCCAGAGGCAACAAAAAGGGTTGTAAGTTATCTTGCAGACTATATTGACAGCAAGGAGAAGGGTTTTGCATTGTCAAAAAAGATAGTTAAAAGCAATGAATTTAATGATTTTCTTAAAAAAACAGGAAAAAGTATTGATGAATTTACAAAAGATATATGCATCAAATGTGGTGCAGGATTAAAATCAGAAGACAAAAAACAGCTTGAGTTTATATGCCCTAAATGTGGAAAAACAGTAAGTGCAGATGAATCTGTTAAGTATATGTTTTGTAATAAGGATAAGGTTTATATGGAAAGGATTCAAAACACTGCAATAAAAAAGTGCCCAAAGTGCGGCGGAACTAAATTTGGAAAAAAAGTCAATCTTTTCATTGATACTTTATTGGTTTCCTCAAGACACCTTTACAGAATGGCTTATTCCTTACATGAAAAATCAGGGCTTGTTTCAATTCCAATTGACCCTAACAAAGTTCTTGAGTTTGATAAGTCTAATGCAAAGCCGGAAACATTAAGGGTTTCTAAATTTAAATTCCTTAATAGGAAAGATGTAAAAAAAGGTGAGGCAGGGAAGTTAATAATACAGGCCTTTGACTACAAGCCTCAAATTGAAGGAGAAGAAAATGAGCTTGAGAAAAAAGAATATGAGCCATTGGGTTTTGCACTCCAGGAAGAATTCTTTCCGCCATGCATAAAAAAAGGGTTAAAGGGATTAAAAGACGGGAGAAAAAGATTCTCATTTATATTAATCAATTTCCTTACAAATGTTGGCTGGGATTATGAGAAAATAGAAAAATTGTTTGTTGAATGGAACAAAAAAAATGATGAGCCACTAAGAGAGGTTAGTTTGTTAGGCCAGCTAAAATACCACAAAAGAAACAAAAAGAAAATATTGCCACCAAACTGCGATAATGCTGCATATTACAAGGATATTGGGATATGCAATCCAGACAACCTCTGCAATAGAATAAAAAACCCGGTAAACTATAGCAGATTGAAAGTCAGGCATGTAAAAAATAGAAAAAAGGGCAAATAAACCCTAATTAAGTTTTTTTATCTCTGGTTTAATATTAAAATCTTCTGCATACTTTTTAATAAGGTAATTATCTACACCAGGAAATTCCTGAATAATAAAATCAAGGTTCTTATTTCTGCCATAAGCAACTGCATATAAAGCAGCTGCCATTGCATTTGTTCCAAAGCTCCTCCCATCATAATGAGGTGTTGTTGTTATTAAATAAGAAACACCCCTCTTTTTAAGCTCTTTAACATCATCTGCAGTTGTTGTGTTTGTAATTATTATTTTTCCTTTAGGGTTTTTAGGTATATTCTCTTTTATATAAAGAAAATCTCCTGCAATGATGTCTGCATTATTTAAATGCTTTATATTGCTTTCCTTGAATTCATCTTGTCTTGCTCCTGTTGGGTATAAATCACGAAAATCTTTTCTTTTTAATATTGATGAAAGGATAAGTGGGGCTATGAAATTCACCCATTTTAATGAAGGAAGGTAAATAGGCATATGAAGTGCAGAAGCAAAATCCCCATACCTCATTTTAACACCTGCTTTTTCAAGTGAATCTGCCATAAACCACCTGTCAACTGCACTAGGCATATAGCCTTTCTTTCCTTTGAGCATTATCTTACTGTTATCCTCAATAAATTCAGCAATTTTCCATTCAATGGTTTGCTTAAGGATCTTGCCATCAACTATTTTAGTCTTAATATTGCTGGTGATTTTTTTAACTACTGGTATTTTATAATCTCTTCCATTTACATGTACACTAAGAGGTACACCGCCGATACTAAAAAAATCAACTTTGCCGTCAAGTTCCCTGAATTTTTCTTTCATTAGGTCAGGATTGCCTTCTGTACCAATTCTTTCAACAAGAACCTTTTCCCCGTCTAGCTCTATCTCAACACTCTTGTCTCTTTTAGAAGAGCCTAGGCTTACACTTACAACACGCTTCATGCTATCATCTATTATTGCGTATGCAACCAAAATTTAAATATATTATTGTAATGTAAAATCAGGTAATGTAAAATCAGCTTTTTAGGCAATATTTATATAAGGAATAATTTAACAAACCTATTTAATCATTTTGTGATATTGTAGGATGTTTAAGTTTAATCAAATTATACCAGGCATTAAGTTCTGATGGGTTTTTCATATAACCAAGATTTTCAGCTATCTCAAATAATGTTTTGATTTTTTTCTCTTTCTCGGGATCTTTTGATTTAATAGCTAAATAACTCCCATTAGACTTATTATCAATCCTTTTATCTTCTGAAAAATGTTTTATTTTCATATTTTTAGGAATCATTACGTTATTACTAATTTCAAGGTAATTTTCCAGATATGCAACAAGATATTTTTCAATTGTGTTATCTGTTCTTTCTTTTTTTAATCTTGATTTTTCAATTGAAGAATATAGTTCACTAGAAACCTTATCAATAGTCACATCATTAGCCTTCCCTTCCTTGAATTTTCCTATAATAATCCCTGATTTATAATCTTTAGGATTAAAACCGTTTTTGAAATCCAAACCAAAGCATGAGATAATAACATAATAGTGAAATAGATTAATCCAATCTTTTCTTTCAGGAGATTTGTAAACTCCAATTCTTTCTGAACCTTCTTTGTTTTTTTGATGTATTGTAATTTTACCCATTATACCACCGTAAAACTGACTTAATTCTGTTAGGTATTATAAAAAAGTTTTGGTTTTGTTTCCAATTTAATTATTTTATAGGCTTTACCTTCTCCAATGATGAATAGAGCAATTCTGTTTAGTTAATAATTAACAAAATAAGTTATAAAATAGTTATTTGTTAATCATTAACACTCACAAAAAATTTAAAAGAACAAAATATAATATATTGTTTTGTACAACCTAAACATAAAATAAAAATTTTCTTAATTATATTATTGGTCTTATATTATTAATTAATAAGTAGTAACAATTAGTAAAGTTTATAAATGTAAACAAAATCTCAGGTAATATGTTAGAAGAAGTATTAGATAACACAAGATTATGGAATAGTGATTCACCAATAGGGGGATTTGGAATGCGTGTTACAGCATCAAATGGATTATGTCCTAGTTGGTTAGATGATAAAATAAAAGAGCTTTCTTTATATGAAGACATTTATTATGGTAGATTACAGCACCCCAAAGGAAAATCTGCTGATTGGTATAAAAGAATAGCACAAAAATTCAGAATAAATATGGAGCCTTTTAGTCTTCCTTTATTGAGATTAAAAAGTAAAAAACCAAAAAAGAAAGCTTTGCTTCAAGCTATTCACGCTGATGAATGGGCTGCAACTGAGGCAATTATGAGGTTTGTTGATGATTGGGGTAAGGGTAAAGTTTCATCAGAAATTAAAGAAGGTTATGAAATAACAGCTATTCCTTTATTGTCTATTGATACATTTCCAAGACATCATGGTAGCATGAATTATAATTCAGATGTAAGACTTGAAACAATTAAACCGGAATTAGATTCAGCTGATATAGTTATAGAACTGCATGAATCTTCAATAAAAAATCAATCTATGATATTAACACCCTTAGTTTATAGTGTATATGGATTAGTTTTAGCTGGTTCATATTTAAAATTCACAAGAGTAGGAAGAAAAAAAGCAAGACAAAAAGTTCAGTCAAAAATAGATGAATTTAGAAAAATTTTTAGTTCTGATATTGAAGTTATGTATTCAAATGATGGAGAATTAATTGAAAGGATTACTTCTGAATTGGAAGGATTAAAAGTTGAAATAGAAGAGAGTGCACAGTCATACAGCAGGCGGATAAAAACCAAAGATGGGAAACCCAATTATGGTGTAGAATTATGTTCTGATTTGGGTGAAATCGGAGAACCATTTTTATTATTGTTTTCAGTAATGATGGCTTACCCTTTAACCGAAGTTTCTACATACTTAAATAGAACTTTGAGAAGAAACCAAATAAGACAAAGTAGATTACAATCAGCAATGAATGGAAATAGAGTTATTCAATCGATTTTGAAAGCAAATTTATAATTCCTGAGGTGAAGCCGAAGACTATCTGCCCGAATGACAACTCGAGCCCAAAAAATTATTGGATTTAATAGTCATTAAGTTTAGAGACAAAAAAACAACACCTTTATAAACACTGCTTAATTCTCTAAAAAAAGCTCAGTAAAAGTATTTAAATCCAAAACAGGATGATTTAAATATCATAAACAACTAAACAAGCCTGAAAAAAAGTCTTTCAGTACAAAGTTTAGCAAAAAAAAAGTCTTTCAGTACAAAGTTTAGCAATTAAACTTGTTCTAAAAGGAAGATTTTACTAAAAGGCTTATTTTTGCATTAAAACCTGCAATTTAGGTTTATTTAGCAAATTAAAAGGTAATATAATGGGAAAAGCAAGAAATCCAAGACATGGAAGTATGCAGTTCTGGCATAGAAAGAGGGCTAAACGAGCTTATCCTAGAGTAAGATCCTATGTTAATTCAAATGAGAAAAACATACTGGGATTTGCAGGCTATAAAGTAGGAATGACTCATCTCCTAATTAAGAGCACAAGGCCAAACTCAATGACTGCTGGAGAATCAATATTCAGGCCCATAACAATAATAGAATGCCCTCCATTAAAGGTTGCAGCAATAAAGTTTTACAAGAGAACTGCTTATGGATTAACGGCAGTTAATCAAATATTATCAAAGAACCTTGATAAAAATCTCAAAAGAAAGATGCTCATACCAAAAAAAGAAAACATCCAGAAAGAGCCAGAATTTTATGATGAACTAAGGCTTATAGTATATACACAGCCTGGCTTAACAGGAATCGGAAAGAAAAAGCCAGAAATTTTTGAGACTGCAATTGGCGGAACAAAAGAAGAGCAGCTTGCTTATGCAAAGGAAAAGCTTGGCAAGGAAATAATAGCAAGTGAAATCCTAAAGCCAGGGCAGTTAATTGATGCCCATGCTGTTACAA
>JAFCBX010000022.1 GCA_017610505.1 Methanosarcinales archaeon
ACAGACCACGGCGGATTAGCCAATAAAACTCTCATTTATAAATAAACCCCCTGTTGATTAATATATCTAGTACTATCAAAATATTTAAATAGATTTGTATGCTGTTGGCAATATATTGGGGTAATAAATTAAAATAGACAAATAAAGATTAAAATAGCAATAGTCTTTCTATTATATGACCACAAGAAACTCTCTAAAAATTTTTAATTGCAGTATCATAAGCTCCTAAAAGGTTATTTGCAGTTACTTCCCATTTATACTCTTCCTCAGCCCTTTTTCTTGCCTTTCTTTCACATCCCTTTCTTAGCTTTTCATCTTCAAGAAACCTTATTATCCCCTTTGCAAGTGAGTAAATATTTCCTGGCTCTGTTAGAATGCCACAGCCATCAAGCATTGTTGGAACTTCCCCAACATTGCTTGCAACAATGGCCTTGCCTGAAGCCATATACTCAACTATTTTTAATGGGCTTTTGCATTTCGTTATATCATTATCCTCAAAACATGCAACAGCAACATCTGCTGCAGCTATATACTTTGGAACAAGCTTATATTCAATCGCACCAGTGAATATTACTTTATCATCAACTCTCAGTTCTTTTGCCAAATCCTTTAATCTTCTTAAATCAGCTCCACTGCCCACAATCATAAAAACTGTATTTGGCTTTTTAGCAGATATAATCCTTACTGCCCTTAATAAAAGCTCTGCATATTGCCCTCCATGCAGCTGGCCAAGATAAAGTACAATCGGAGAATTTATAACATATTTCTTTTTTATGTCTCTGTCATTAATCTTTGGATTGAATTTTTCAAGATCAGCGCAGACATGGGCATAAACTATCCTATCTTCCTTTGCTCCTCTTTTTATGGCCAATTTTTTTATATTTTCACTTGATACAGATAATGTATTAACTAACCTTGGAATAAGTGTTTCCATAATATTGAGGTAAATTCCAACAATCCAGGAAGGAGGACCGAACTGATATATCTTTAGCTCCCAATCATCCCAGTCATAATGGATTGGCTTGTTTCTTAAATAAGCTGCAAATAATGCTGGCAAAGAAGCAATTGCAAAACACTTCTGAAAATGGATTATATCAGCATCCTTTGCTAACCTATACATCTTAATAATATTTTTTATAAATGACCACTTCCCCCTATTGAATGGAATTGCCTCAAATTCCTTGAATTCCTTGCATCTTAGCTTGCCCCTTTCATTAGCTGGCAAGGGAAAATAAATTAATTTAACATTATGGCCTTTCTTGACAAGCTCCTGCGCAATTGAAGTAATCCTCACTGTCCATGGCTCTAAGCTAGAGTAAATATCATGCGGATGTATCATTAAGATGTTCATTTTCTTTTTAGCTTGTTCTTTCATGACCCGGGAAATATATGAAACTTATGTATTTTTTCCCAGACCAACAAGTATAAGTTGATTGTTAAAGTGAGAAAAAAAAGAAAAATAAGAATAAAAAATTTAAAGAATCTTTTTCTCATGTTCAATTACCTACTTATTTAAATAAATCCTTATTTTTGTTTGCCCAATCCATTAAAATCTGTATTCCTTCCCTTACACTTATCCTCGGTTTCCATCCAAGCTTTTCACTTACTTTACTAATGTCTGAGATATAAACTTTCTGGTCAGATGGCCTCCAGCCCTTAAATGTTATATTCATCTCATTTCCAATCTTTTCCTTTAGAATATCCAAAAATTCAAGCAAGGATATTGTGTTTTCAGGTCCGCCACCTATATTAAAAACCTCATGCTTTAGCTTGCTTTTAATGAATAAGTCATATGCTCTTACAACATCATCTGCAAAAAGCATATCCCTAACCTGCTTTCCATTGCCAAATATATTTATTGGCTTATTTAGCAAAGAGGCAATTACAAACCATGCAACCCATCCCTGGTCTTCAAAGCCAAACTGTCTCCTTCCATAGATGCATGACATCCTAAAACAGCATGTTTTCATCCCATAAATTTTGGCATATTCCTGGGTATATAAGTCTCCAACATATTTGCTTGCGCCATAAGGCGTGTGCCCTGTATGGTCAATAGGCATTTTTTCTGTAACTCCTTCAACACCATTAAAGATATACCTTGTTTCCTTTTCCTCTAGGGGAAGTTTATCAACGTTTTCTCCATAAACCTTATTTGTTGAGCAGTAAACAAATGATGCATCAGAGCAATTTTGCCTTATGCATTCAAGAACATTCAATGTTCCAAATGCATTAATGCTAAAATCCTCTTTTGGTATTCTGACTGATAAAGGAACTCCTGGCTGGCCAGCTGTGTGAATTACTGCATCAACACCACCCTTAATAGCTTTCAATATATCCTCCTCATTTCTTACATCTCCCTTAATTTTGGTTATATTTGGATATTTTGTAAGGTAATTCCAGTTATATTCAACACTCTTCTTGTCTGAGCCAAAAAGCTTGGACCTCATCAGATTATCTAGAATAATTACCTCATCACCCTTCTTTGCATAATACTCTGCAGCGTGGGAGCCAATCAATCCAGCTCCTCCAGTTACTAAAACTCTAATTTTAAACACCCCCGTAAAACTAGTTAAGAAAGAAAAACAGGTATTATTTAAACCTTTCTTTAGCAAGTTTTTGCATTTTTTTAATTTAAAACCTCATAAACAAAATTTTTATTGCTATAAACCTCCTTTAGCCAACTACAATTTATCCTTTCTCTTGAGAATACAAGATTTACTTCATTTTCTTCAATAATACTCTTTTTTTCATTGCATACTGCCTTAAAAAAACTAACACTAGCATTTAAATTTCCACCCCCTAACTGACCAGATAGTATTGAAACAACATAGTTTTTGCTTATTGGGTAAATGGTTGCGGATATGAATACTGGAGCCAAAACTGTATTATGTTGACCATAGTTTCTTTCTAACCATTTGATTGTTTTATAATCTTCCTCATTAATGATAGTGCGGCGATATATCTTTTTTTCATCAATTAAACCATAATGCTCTGAAAAAACACCTATAAATATAATAACAACAAAAACAGTTATTATAATCTTTCGAGCAACATTTTTTTGCAGGTATATCTTTATCAGCTTATTTAAGTAACCTAAGATAAAGGTTAGGCCAATGGCAGATAAAGGAACCAAAGCCAGCATTGTAAAATAGAGTGTCCTTTGATATGGAGAAAGGACAGTAAACTTGTATTTATTAAACATGCCTATTAAGACGAGCATAATAAGTACAAAAAAGGCAATCATTTTGTATTTTTTTTTCTTAAAGGAAACAATCATGCCTATTGATGCCAGGACAGTTGCTGTAATCCCATATAAATAGGGGATAAAATATTTTATCTCTACCCTTCCCCAACCCTCCCTAAATATTAATAAGTTCATTATATTTGTTTTGTTGCTTAAAAGGGGAATGTAATTCCAAAAATATAGAGAGACAATTATAATAAACATCCCTATTCCAATTATTAAAGCAGTTGTTTTAACATAAAATAACCTATTGGCTTTTAACTTTTCCATTGCAAAGGAGTTTATTATTTTTAGGTAAAAGCCTTTTATTGTTTTTGGATTAAATAAGAGATATAAAAATGCAACTGGCATGATGAGTGTTCCGCAAAGAGGGTATATCAGCACTAAGATAGCAGAAAGAATAATAGAAATCAGTAATTTCCTTAAGTCAATATCAGATAAAGCCTCTATAAACATTAATAAGAAAAGATAAACTAATGGAATACATGCTGTCAAAGGTGTAAGAAAATTTATTCCAAGTATATTAACACTGCTTTTTAAGCTTGCAAAAAATAGCATGGCAAAGATCCCTGTCCAGAAATTGCCTGTTATTCTATTAACAAAGACAAATAACATAAAGGCTGATAAGCATGCAAAGAATGCTGGCAAAAACCCATAATGCTTTACAGGATCTATGCCTGTCAGCAAAAACATCTCAGATAGGAGTATATGAAACCCTGGTTCTAGGTTTTCATGCCTTATTAGCTCAGCAAAATAGGGGTTTGTTGAAACAAAACCTTTTTTTTCTATTATTTGTACTGATTGTGCAATATGGTGGTATTCGTCTAGGTGCATAGGGTAGCTGTAGTTAAAATGAATGCTATACACTTTTATAAAGATAAATATTAGGATCAAAGTAACAATAAGAAAATTGAATCTATTTTTTCTCAGATAATTAAACTGAATCATTTGTTTTGAAGAAACCAATTTTCCTGTTTTTAACATCTTTATTATCCAAACATTTGTAGAATATTATTTTGTGATTAAATTTTAACTAACAGGACTTATTCTTTCTTCTTCCAATGAACTCTTTGCACATGTAACCACCAAATCATCTATTTTAATTTTTGGTATAAACTTTAGTTTTTTTACTTCCCCATACATATCAAAGTTATATTGAGTCTCTTTAATTAGCGGGTAACCAACCTTTATTGATGATTTCTTTAAGTCAATTATGTATGTATCTTTTTCTCCAACAATCCATAAAATTATTCCATTAACATCATAGCTTCCGGTATTTGCTATTGTAAATTTGATAAGGCCACCCGGACCACTACCACCATAAAAGGCTTGGGGAATATCTTTAATTTTTTGCACTTCCAAGCTAACATCAGAGCATTTTTCTATGCCCGGCTTTTCTATCAGTGGTTTTACATTCATGCCCCAGCTCATAACAACTGCACCCAATGCAACAGCAAATGCTATTAATAATATAGTTGCAATCAAAGGTGAAACTGCTTTTTTATTTTTGAATGCTTTTAACATGTTCCTAATCAACACCTCTTTGTTATTTAAATCTTTTCCTTTTTATTATATAAAATTATTATTAAAAAGTATAATGGGACAACAATTAATGTTAGGATTAAGCCTAAGAGTAAAAATAAGGTTTTCAGGCCATATGCCTGTGCAGCATAGGCTCCTAGAGGGATCATAATAAGATATGGAATAATAATTAAGAAGCTATACCCTGAGAAGTATGCTTTCCTTTCTTTTTCTGACATAAGGTCTGCTGTTAAGAGACCATGTGCTACACCGCTAATAGCAGCACCAATAACACCAAGAAGAGTTCCCATTGAGATAGATACAAGGTTTGGGTTATAGTAATATGTGAGTGGCATGATTGCCATCAATAATGTACCAAAGACAAGCATAGGGAATTTTCCATACTCTTTTGAATTCTGCTTTACAATAAATGGTGCAAAGAATGAGGTTAATATTGCTATCAAAAAGACTACACCAACATTCATAAAACCTCCAAAATAACTATATTTAAATGTTTCATATATATAGATTCCATAATATGAGTTGCCTAGTGTCTGAACAAATCCTGTGATAATACTTGCAATAACCAAAACAACTATAACTTTGTTTTTAATAAAAACAGAAAGACTGTCTTTTAAGCTCTCAAGCTGTATCTTTAGTTGGGTTAATGGGCTCCTTTTTTCAATAATTTTTATCTGTCTTTCTTTTATAAAAGATAAAACATAACCTGATACAATAAATGATATTGCTGCAATTTCAAATGCAATTAAATAACCAAAAATTCTGAAGTTAAGACCAAACAGGGATACTGGTGTGCCTGTTGCTGGGAATTTATCCATTAAAAGACTAGCTATAATAATGCTTATTCCTGTAATTATTAGTCCATACTGGGCTATATTTCTCAGAAAATGAATTCTCTCTTTTTTAAGAGCATTTCTAAATATTCTTTGGTAGAGGTCACCATATGAAACAGCACCTATGCTGCCAATAAGAAGGGCAAGAGCAAATAATGGTACAGAATGAAAAAATCTTGCAATTGCCATAAAGATAAAGCAAAGGCCAAAAATTATTCCTGTTATTCCAATAAATCTTTTACTTATTTTTCTGATTTTTGAGTACTCACCTAAAAAAGAGGTTATTAAAACACTAAGAATAACCCTTAGTCCATTAATCGCTCCTATAACAAAATAAGATGCGCCTGTCTGGAAAAATAGTATATTTATGAACTGCTGGGAGCTGAATCCATAGCCTATCCTGTCAAATAATTCTTTACAAAAAAATTTTTTGATTTGTTTTGACTCATTAACCCTTTTATTATCTTGTGTTTTCTTAGAATAAGTGCTGATTGCATTTTCAATGTCAGAACTGAGATGACCTTTTTCTTCCAATTGAAGTTTTATTTCATCAGAAAAATTATCTTCTTTAACCTCTTTTTTTGCTTTGCTGCTAACTTTCATCAATAGAACAGCTTTCTTTTATATATTTAAAGATTTCGTTTATTGATGATTATTAATCAGAATTAACAATAATAAAAAAGAACTAGGTTTTTTTCTTTTCAGGCAGAGGCCTCTTGACAGTTATAGGCAGGACTCCTTTCTCAAACTCCAGCTGTGATATCTTAACAGGGTTGAAATGAATATCTTCAAGCTCATTTTTACTTAGTTTAATAAGGAAAGGAGCGCCCATTGCAATCTGCAAGGCTCTTCCGCCAATCATCCTTGCTGTTTCATACTTTGTGTATCGTATTTCTTCATTAGATTTTTTAGAAGCCATAATTCTCACCTACAAAAGCTTTTTCAACTCTTTTGATTTTTCTATTCCTATTCCAACCATTTTGTCAATGTCTTCTGCTGTAAGGGGATTATCTCCGCCTTTCTGCAAAGCACATAAAGTGCCGTCTTCCTCAATCTCAACTGTTAATCTTGCTTCAACTTTTTCTTCTTCTTCAGAAACTGGGTCTACAATAAAATGGTTTCCTATCTTACTAACTGTGCAGCTTGTAGGAATCTTTTTTAGGTTTAAGGGCAATGCATCTTTTGTCTTCTTCTTATAATCAACGACTTTGCCATTATATGACGGCATTTTTGTGTCCTGCAATGCAGCTACAACTGCAAGCGCAGATGCGTCGAAAAGATTTCCGTCATCATTAATTGGACATACATCAACTATAATAGACCATACCTTTTCTCCTTTTTTGATGCATAACTTTTTTGTGTCAATTGTCTTTGATTCCCTAATTCCCCGGTCAACAACCCTTGCAAGCTCTATGGCCTGTATTCCAGGTGGACCTGGTTCAAAATTAGGGCTTGATAAAGGCAATAGTTCTACATTAATCATCATTGTTCCTTCATCTGGTGTGTCAGGGTATGGCTCCATAACACTCATTTTGACACCTGCAAGAACCTCTGTATTTCCAATACTAACCTTTGAAGACCCTTCAGCATTTTCTGAAAATCCCTTTTCAATTTTTATTTTCCTGTATTCATCTAACTTTCTTCCATCAAATCTTATTCCCTTCTCAAGAAAATTTAGAATATGATCTTTTTGTTGATTATTCATTTTTAACCTCATATTTCTTTTTCAAAGCGTCTTTTTGTATTTTATCTATTTTGCTGCAGGATTTTTTTGCCATTTCAAGAGCTTTTTTTAAGTCATCTCTTGAAAGCTCTCCATCCATTTGCAATAGGGATATCTCCCCAGTTCTTGAAACCACAGCAATAGGGATATCTGCTACTGTTCCGTCTTCATAACTTTCCTCGCTGTAGTCAAGGTCAACAACAAGCTTGTCATCAACCCTGCCAATCGAAACTGCTGCCACCATTCCATTCATTGAAATTCCAGCATCTGCCAGAGCCATTGATGCTGCGCATATGCCTGCACATCTTGTTCCAGCATCTGTTTGTGGTAATTCAATAAACACATCAACTACTGAATTTGGAAACTCTGTTAAATCTACAACTGGCAATAATGCCTTTTCTGTGACCATTGCTATTTCCTTTGCACGCCTGTTTGCTCCTGGCCTTACTCTGTCCCCCATTGATGAGAAAGGCATCATATTGTAAAAACATCTTAATTTTCCATTCTTTGGATTTTGCAGGAATTTTGGGTGTATCTCCCTTGGGCCATAAACAGCAGCATATGCTACAGTCTTTCCCATCTTAAAGTAAGCAGAGCCATCAGCCCTCTTTATTATGCCTGCTTTTGCCTCAATAGGCCTTGTTTCATCAAATTTTCTTCCATCATTTCTTTTAGTGTAACTCATTTATTCCACCTTTTCAATATTAATTTTTTTGTTGGTCTCTTTCTCTAAAAATATTTTAATCCTGTCGGTCAGGCCGCTTATATGTGCCTCTTGCTCTATCTTTCTTATTGTTTTAACAACAATAATTTCATTTTCAGGAGAGCCATTAATCCATACAACCCCATTTTGCCCTACAGTTATGCTGCAATCAGTTGCCTGTTTTATCATGCTGACCATTGAGCCCTTTTTTCCTATTATCCTAGGAACTTTATGGCAGTTAACATTTATGATTCTTCCTCCAATAAGCTTTCTCATTCCAGGGCCTTTCATTGATGCATCAACCAGTCTCTGCGATGTAACCATTACTATATCTGTGACAATATAATCACCTATACTATAATATTTTGTTAAGTCTGCATCCCTTCTTATAAAATCCTTAGCTTCTTTAACTGAAAGCACTGCAGAATAAGCAGAATCTATATCAAGAATCCAGCCACTCATTAATATGTTTGTAACTTTTGCAATGACTGTATCTCCTTTTTTTGGAGCATATCTCCCGGCAACTGGAATTGTTTTTATAATTCTTCCATTAATATTCACTAATCCAAGCCCTGAAGATATTATTTTATCTTTGTCCCTGAATGTTCCCTCAGCAGGCAGGAAGTCCATTCCTTCTGCTAGCTCTTCACCAGGGGTTACTATTGTTTTTTCTTTTACTAATAATTTTCCCATTTTTTCACCTTGTTGTTTATTTTGTCTTTAATATTTTTGTTTCAATCTCACCGTGAGTCATGCTGTTTAATTTGTCAAAGAAATCCTGTTTTAAACCAGCAGGCATCTCAACAACACATTTCCATGAGCCATCATTAAGCCATTCGTCCTTGATTATCTTTGAAAAACTCTTTACAACAGAATACATTTTTGCAGCATAATCTGCAGGAATCTTTATTTCAATTTCGTCAATTTCAAACTTTATTGGTAAAATAACCCTTAGTTTTTTT
>JAFCBX010000102.1 GCA_017610505.1 Methanosarcinales archaeon
AAATTAATGATAAGGTTATGAATTCATCCAAAAGAATGTATCTTGCTTCTTTTCCTGGTTTTATTGTTACTTATATTTCCAATTTCCTTGGAATTAGAAATAAATTTCAGACAAGAAATGTTGTTGCAGCATATTTTCAACATAGGGCTTTGAAAGAAAATTTATGGGAGTATGGAATCTTTTATGCAGAAAAAAAGTAATCACTTTTAAACTGATTTATAGACTTTAAGCATTCTTCTGGACATTTTTGAGATTGAATAATCACCTGCTGTTTTTCTTGCATTCTGAGACATTTTTTTTCTTAACTTGTTGTCATCCAGCACATTGATTACTTTTTCACTGAAGTCCCTTATTGATTCTTTGACCATAAGACCATTTTTTCCATTAATAACATCTCTCACTCCGGGAGAGTCAACTGCAACAACAGGTGTTCCTGCTGCCATTGCTTCTACAAGAACAAGGCCCTGGGTTTCTGTAGTTGAACTAAAGACAAGAAGGTCTGCTGCTCCGTAATAATTCTGCACAGCATTTGAGTGCCCAACTAAAAAAACCTTTGTCTCCAAATGCAGTTTTTTAATTAAATTAATCAAATAACTTTTTTTAGTGCGGTGCCCGACAAGCATTAAATAAGTGTTTGGCTTTTTATTAAGGATAAGCTTAAATGAATTAATTAAGAACTCAAGATTCTTCTCTTTTGCTATTCTTCCGGCATATAAAAGCAGTTTTTGCTCTAGTCCAAGATTATACCTTTTTCTGATGATTTCCCTGTTTGGATTTCCAAAAACCTCTAAATTAATGCCTGTTGGAATAACCTCTATCCTTGATCTGATTCCCTGGTTTAGAAGCATCTTTTTAATGCTTTCAGAAGGAGCTATTACACAGTCGCATTTGTTGGCATAATCATTCACAATCCATCTTGTGAACTTTTTTGTTATCTCCTGCTCAAACGGAATATAATGGGTGTATTTTTCATATTGCGTGTGATGGGTAAAAATCAATGGTTTATTATACACATCTGAAAAAAAAGCAGCATAGTTTCCCATAATAAAGGGGTATTGTGTGTGTATGATATCCAGTTCTTTGATAACCTTTAATGATTTTCTGAATGCTGGCAAAGATAGCCTGTATTTCTCTTTTGATGGAAGCTTTAGGGATTCAATCCTGAATATTCCTTTTTCATTGTCTTTATAATCAGGGTGTTTTGGGGCAAATATGTAAACCTCATGCCCTAATTCTTCTAAGCCCTGCTTTAATGCAGAAATTGAATTTACAACACCATTTATAACTGGCTTGTAAACATTTGTGAATATTCCGATTTTCATTAAATTGCCTTTATTGGTTATTCTAACTTAATTATTTTTGAATCATCACTTGCCTATTACATCCTGTACTTTCATCTTCTATAAACCCTTTTTAGTAATTGATAGTATACTTCTACCCCGTATAGTATAATATGGTGTTTTTTTGCTTCATTTCCAATATTTAATTCGTTTGTATTTTTAATCATTTCTTTAAAATCATTTATATCAACAAAATTCAATCCTTTTTTAACTTTAGTATAAGCTCTATCTATAGCATATTCTACATCCTTTATATCTTTTTTGTTCTGTACAATTATTAATAAGTCAAAATCAGAACTCTTTGTTTGTGTTGCTTTAGCATAAGAACCAAAAACAAGCAGGGTAAAAAAAAGATTTTTAGTAGATAACAAAATATCCTTAAGCATTACTTGCACCCAGGGATATTTTTTTAGAAATTCTTTTTTTCTTTTTAGTTCAATATCAACAAAAATTTCTGTAGGTGCAAATTCATTTAATGTTATAATCTGCCCAGGAGGAACATTTTGTTTTCTAATAATGCTTTCCTTCTCTAGTTTAGCAATATTATTATAAACTAAGGTATATGATTTTCCCAGCCTTTTCGCAATACCTCTAATTGTAAGCTGCTCTTCTGGTTTGCTCAATAAAAAAATCAAAATTTGTTCTTGGGTTCTTGTAAACATTTTAAATTATACTATTAGTAGTATCAATTGATACTAATTATAGGTTATATTTAAATATTTTGTTTTTACTTCAAATTTTCCTTGGCTTTAACAGAAAACTATATATATAATAATCTTACCACAAGGTTTTATGCCTCGGTGGCTTAGTGGCTATAGCGGCGGACTTGTAATCCGCAGGTCGGGGGTTCGACTCCCCTCCGAGGCTTTTTAGGGGACTCCGGTCGAAGACTAAGAGTCGCCTTTGTTTTTACCAGATTCCCCGAATAGGGGTGCCAGAGACTTTGTCTCTGAGCATTTTTAAAAATCTGTTCGGCTTCACCCTGAGGCTTTTACTTTTAAAAATGGAAGAAAAAATAAAGAAGAAATATAATGAACTTAAAAGCAGGTATTCACTGCCTGATTTTGAGGAATTAAACAAAGAGTTTGAAATCTCAACAATAGAGTGTGAGGAATTCTTGCTTAGAAAAATAAGGAAAAAAATAGCTGATAAAATAAATGCAATGTGCGAATTCCTTGAAGGTTTGTTAAGCCCAGATACTACAATGGCAAATCTTTATGAGTA
>JAFCBX010000103.1 GCA_017610505.1 Methanosarcinales archaeon
TCATTTCTTCGAGTTCATTATCATCAAAAGGAATAATCTTTTCGAACTTTTCATCAATAAGCTTTCCTTCTCTTGGAACAAAGCTTTGAATACAATATTTTTTTGGCTTTCCGATTAAATTATTAATCCATTTGCCTATTTTTTTAATTTTTTCAGGATTATGATATCCCCTTATGACAGTGGTTCTGAACTCATAGTCAATGCCTGAATTAAAAATTATTTTTATGCTTTCCTCAATCTTGCTTAAGTCAACATCAACCCCGGCAAGGATATCATAATTTTTTGCATCTGTTTTTATATCCATAGCAACATAATCAACTAATTTTTGTTCTATAATTTTTTTCAATAACTCAGGATTTGAACCATTTGTATCAACTTTAACAAGAAATCCCTTTTCTTTTATTTTTTCAAGAAGGTCTTTTAAATCAGGGTTTATTAATGGCTCCCCGCCAGTAATGCAAATCCCATCAAGATAGTTTTTTCGTTTGTCCAGGAAATCCAAAATATCCTTTTCAGTGTAAACTCCTTTTTGGCCATTTGTAAAAACCAACTCAGGATTATGGCAGAAACCACACTTAAAATTACATCCAGATAAAAATATGGTGCATGCTAATTTACCAGGGTAATCAATTAAGGTTAATTTTTGTAATCCTGCTATTTGCATTCTTAATCCTATTCTTTTTTTTCTGCCACTTCAAAATATTTTCGGTCTTTAAATTCCGCAGCCTTGCCCTCATTCCACTGCTCAACCGGCCTCAAATAACCTACAACTCTTGAATAAACTTCACATTTTGTTTTCATTTTATTGCCTCCTTTATTTTTTTAAATTCTTCATTGGAAATTAACTCGCACTTTGGACAATATTCATGCTCACCAGGAATATAGCCATGTATAGGGCATATTGAAAAAGTCGGTGTAATTGTAAAATAAGGCATCCTAAAATTCTCAGCTATTTTTTTTACTAATGCTTTTACTCCCTCTTTAGTTAATCTCTCACCTATATATGAATGAAATACTGTTCCTCCTGTGTACTTAACCTGCAGTGGGTCCTGCAATTCCAAAGCATAAAAGAGGTCGTCTGTAAAATTAACCGGGAGATGACTTGAATTGGTGTAATAAGGTTTTGCTCCTTTTTTATAGCTGTCTTCATTTGCAACTCTAATCCTGCCAAATCTTTTTTTGTCGCTTCTCGCAAATCTATAGGTTGTTCCCTCAGCAGGTGTTGCCTCCAAATTATAAATGTTTCCTGTCTCTTTTTGGTATTCATAGATTATTTCCCTCATAAAATCAAGAACCTTTAATGCAAATTCATTTCCTTTTTCTGTTGTAATATCTTCCCCTGGCATAAAGTTGATAATTGCTTCATTCATTCCTAACAAGCCAATAGTGCAGAAATGATTTTTCCAGTATTCTCCAAATCTTTTGTATATGTCCCTTAGGTAAAATTTGGAGTATGGGTATAACCCCTTTTTGGTGAAGTTTTCCAGTGCTTTTCTTTTTATTTCCAAACTCTCTTTCGCAAGATCCATTAATTCTTCAAGATTCTCAAAAAATTCCTCTTCATTCGCAGATGTAAATCCTATCCTCGGCATATTTATTGTGACGACGCCAATGCTTCCTGTCAATGGATTTGAGCCAAATAACCCACCCCCCCTCTTTCTTAGTTCAGTTTGGTCAAGCCTAAGCCTGCAGCACATGCTTCTGGCATCCTCTGGCTTCATGTTTGAATTAATGAAGTTGGAAAAATAAGGTATTCCATATTTTGCAGTCATATCCCATATAGGATCATAATTAGGATTATCCCAGTCAAAATCCTTGGTTATGTTGTAAGTTGGTATTGGAAATGTAAAAATCCTTCCTAATGCATCACCCTCGCACATAATCTCTGCAAAAGCTCGGTTAATTATTTTCATTTCCTCTTTAAATTCACCATATGTTTCTTTTTGCATCTTACCGCCTATGATAACTGCCTCATTTTTCATATATTTAGGAACAGTTAAGTCAAGTGTAATGTTTGTAAATGGTGTTTGGAAGCCAACCCTTGTTGGAACAGCCATGTTAAAGCAGAATTCCTGCATGCATTGCTTCACTTGTTTGTAATCAAGATTATCATATCTTATAAATGGAGCAAGCAATGTATCAAAGTTTGAAAATGCCTGAGCTCCTGCTGTCTCACCCTGTAAGGTATAAAAGAAATTTACCATCTGCCCAAGTGCTGTTTTCAAATGCTTTGGAGGGGCGCATTCAACCTTTCCAGGAACACCCTTAAACCCAGTTAAAAGGAGATCTTTAAGGTCCCAACCAACACAATAAGCGCCCAATGTTCCAAGATCATGAATATGGAGCTTGCAATTATTATGCGCTTTTCTTATTGCTTCCGGGTAAATTCTGTTTAACCAGTAATTTTTGATTATTTTCTCAACAATATAATTGTTCAGGCCTTGGAGTGAGAATCCCATGTTTGAGTTCTCTTTTATGGCCCAGTCTTTTTCGCCGACATAATCCTCTACAACCTCAATAGTGTCAAATATTGCCTTTATTTCCCTC
>JAFCBX010000104.1 GCA_017610505.1 Methanosarcinales archaeon
AGAGATACAAAAAGCAGGCATAAAGCCAGAATATGGGGTTATTGAAAACCTTGTTAAGCAAATCTCAGGTTTAAGCCATTTAAGCCTGGAGGGCTTAATGACCATGGGCCCAAGATTTGGAGACCCTGAAAATTCCCGCCCATATTTCAGAAAAACAAAGGAAATCTTTGACAAGATCAAGACCCTTAACCTGCCAAATGTTAGCATGAAAACACTATCAATGGGAATGACAAATTCCTATAAAATCGCAATAGAGGAAGGAAGCAACATGGTAAGAATTGGCACTGCAATATTTGGAGAAAGGAAATAAATTTTAGATTGACAAATCATGTTTCGGTTTTAACCGAAGATAATGTAAAAGTTTAAAAGAAACAAGATTATTCTTGTTGTATGGAGGTATTTAAAATGAAAATAAATGCAATTTTGGGATTATTGCTGGTTATTGCCTTAATAAGCCTGACAGGATGCCAGCAGACAGAAGAAGAGCATACACTGAATGCACAGGGAACATCAGAACTTACATTTGATCCAGATGAGGCAGAGGGGCTTAAGATACAAGGGGATAAGTGAAGATGATATTGAGACAGAAAGATTAAGCCTGCGTGAAGAAAGAACATGGACAAGGGATGAAGGCTCAAAGGTTATTGGATGGAGAGCATCACAAACACTAAAGGTAAAAACAACTGATTTAACCAAGGTTGGAACAATAGTTGATGTTGCTGTAAACAACGGAGCAAACCAGATTAATAACATAAACTTTGGACTAAGCGAGGAAAAAGAGCAGGAATATAAAAAGCAGGCATTGTCAGAAGCAGCAAAGAATGCAAAGGGAAAAGCAGAAATTCTTGCAGAAAGCCTTGGAGCCAAACTAGGAAAAATAAAAACAGTTTCAGAAAGCAACTTTTACTACAGGCCTTATATGTATGATATGGAAGAAAAAGCAGGAGCAGTAGCTGTTGAAGAGGCTGCAGCAGTAATGCCAGCAGACGTAACGGTTACAGCTAATGTAAATATAGTTTATTATCTAAAATAAACTTATTTTTTTATTTTTTAAGAATTATATTTTTTTCATAAGCTCTTTTTCTGTAATGCTTTCAACAGTCTCAAACATTGTTTTAAGTCCGAGGTTTAAAGAATCCTTATCGCATATTTTATTATGCACATAAGGCGAGATAAACCATTTCTTATCAGGCTCTGAAAAGGGATTTACAAAGAAAAGTGTCAGTTTTTCAAATTTTATTAATTTATTCCATTTATTTATAAGAAAGTTAAAGTTTTCTTTTGAGTTTAGCATAACCACACAAATATTTTTCTCTTTGTTTATTTCTTCAGTAACAGGATCATCTGCAGTCGGCCTTATCAAGAATATCTGCTCTTTGTCCCTGAACTTAACAATAACCATATCCTGCTCTTCTTTTATATCAACTATATTTTTAGTTAAAATATCCCTATGCTTTACATAACCAACAGCCCATTCCCTAAGAAATTTAACTATCACATCTTTTTTTTCTGCCATACCTATAGAAAATATGATTTAATTTATATTTTTTTTGGAAACTGGCTCTGTTAACTTATTGTTGGCATACTTTGTTTCCTTAAGAAAGAGGATTTTATAACAAGTTAGTTTTTTAATAGTAGTAACTAAATAGAAAGTTGAGGTTAATGTGCCCATTTAATTACTAAATAATTGTAACATTTATATACTATGAGTTTCTCACAGACTGTATGGTACAACTTAATAACAGATACGCATTGATAAATGCCCCAGCAATGGGCTCATATCTGCGAAATCTGAATGATTATCGAATTGGGGTTGAATTGGCGTTATTGTCAGTTTTGGATTATTTTATCGCAAATTCAGAATCTTCAGGTAATGATTTGATTATTAGTTCAAATATAGTTTATGAACAAAGGGAGTATCTTTTTGGTTTAGCCAGGAAATATCATAAGAGAGAATTTGATTTTAAAATCAAACCTGGAGAATCTTTAACTATTTATGATACATTATCAACTCTTATAAGAAAGTCCAGAAAAAGTCTTGAGCATTCTCTTTTAGATTCAGTTGAATTAATGTCAGCTCATCCTGAAATTTTCAAAAGGGAAAGAATTCACCCAGGTCTTGCTCTAACCTTGTGTGAAGTTGCATCAAATTATGAAAAAATTGTACCTGAAAAAATAAAGCGTGTTAGCAGAAGATACACTAAACCTGATGTTCATGTGTCTGATAAATCAGCCCTACCACAGATTCAAACAAAAGCTAGTCCATTTGATTTATATGTGCATGTTTTATCACAGTTATATGTAGTTGCTAGGGATGAACTATTAAAAATGTCTGATTTTTTATTGGAAACTGATGAAACAACCATCAGGAGTAATAAATTATTGGAAATACAACCCGACTTGAGAATGATTGGAGAGTCCCTTTACGGAAAACTAAGACCAGCTGTAGAGATTATTCCCCGAAAAGAAGACGTTTCAGAATTGCTTGAAACTGGTGGGATATCCGAACTCATGATAGATGAATTGTCATCAAATTTAAGAAGAATAATAGAATCAACCAAGGAAAATACTTTGGATTTTTCTAAATACTTATCATCAAATCCTAAGAATGCAGAAACATTCAAAGGAAACAGAGACTTACATATTCAGAACCTTTTATATTTTACCTTTGGTGATGACCTGCCAAAAGTTTTTAGTATAAACAATTAGAATAGAATTTGTTTACTATTGTAATTTATTCTTCAACAAGAGGCCCAATATATCAACAGGAACTTTTGCCACTTTCTAAAAAAATTTCTTTTGCAAAGCAAAAGACTATATGCCTGAAGAATGAACTCCCCCATTTTACCGTCGAGAAATGGAAATTCTATCGGACTTAACATTACAAACTGCTTGGCCAAACTACCATAGGTAAGGAAATAAAGAATCAGTTGGTACATAATGTGGTGGTGGTGCTCGTTTTATAAGTCCATGGGTGTAGTATTGTTTAATCAATTCCATCATTTCTTTAGACCTTTTCAAATTTTCTGCCGCCTGTTTACACATTTCACAGTCTTTCATTCTATCTTCAATTGTAGTCATATATTTAGATTGTAATCAAAGTATATAAATTTTGCTACTTATCGATTGAATATAACTCCCCTTAAACAAATTTTTTGCTTGTTTAAACTTTTTTAGTTTATTTTTATAGAAGACTTAAAAGGAAACAAAACTATACTTTTTTATATTAAACTATATTCTAATATTGGGAGTTAATAAAAGATAAAATGAAATTTGCACATATGGCTGATTGCCACATTGGCTCTTGGAGAGATCCT
>JAFCBX010000105.1 GCA_017610505.1 Methanosarcinales archaeon
ATCATAGTCCAAGTTGTACCCCCATATTCCAATTTTCTTTGGTTTTGCCTCTGATATCATAACTTCAAGTTGTTTAGGAGTAAATGTTGGGCAACAGTTTGACTTTCCTTTTTCAAAATCTTTCCAAAATCTTGCTATTTCAAGATCCCTCTCAAAACAATCAACATCTATATCAAAATGATTTGCATCTTTATGCTTATTATCTCCTGTTAAACCTTCTTCTCCAAATATGCTCATACCGGGTGATTCATTCTTATCATCTAAATACGTGCCACCCCACCCATAATTTATGACTCTTATTTTGCCCATTTCTTTAACAATGTTCATATAAGTAGCGTGGGTTGGTATAAAAGAATTCCTTTTATAAGAAGGTTCATAATCTCCATGAAAATCAAATCTTGCAATCATATCTTTTTTTTCATAAAGAAAAAGAGCACCAAAATGGCTCGGACCAATACAAACAACATGATCAAAATTTTCTTTTTGTTTTAAAATAAAATTTTTCTTCTCTTTAATTATATCCTCTGTTATTTCAGAAAAACGATTTATTCTATAATTTTTTAAGACATCTGTTAAAACTTCTTTTTTTGATGATTCAAGATCTAATTCTCCTTTATCAATAAGCTTAACAGAATCATAGTTTTTATTACAATCAATTAGATATTTCCTTATCTTATCAGTAGAGCCAGGTAAATAAACCTGGTGAGGTAAATTAAACTCATCACAAAAATAATGAATTATTGTTTCGATAGGTACTCCAATAATAGCTATTTCTTTCATTTTCTTTAACTTTTAAAACTAAAAAATTTGGACTATATAAACCTTTTGTTTTTAATTACTTTATAGTAATTAAAATAATTAGATTGTGTTATTTCCGTTTTTATTAAACAAATATTTAAATAAATCCTGTTTATTCTTTATTATATGCCAACATATTCATATTCAAAAGTAACCTGTTTTGAGCAGTGCCCTCTTAGGTATAAGTTTCAGTATATAGACAAGATAAAACAGAGATAGAGCAGAGTATTGAAGCATTTCTTGGCAGCTTGGTGCATGAGGCACTTGAAAAGCTTTACACTGACTTGAAGTTCCAGAAATTGATGAAACTTAATGATGTTCTTGATTTCTATAATGATTTGTGGCAGAAGAACTGGAATGATGCTATTGTGATTGTCAAAAAAGGCTATGACAAGGAAAATTACAGAAAGATGGGTGAAAAATTCTTAACAGATTATTATAACCATTACAAGCCTTTTGATAAGGGAAAAGTGCTTGGCCTTGAAACAACAGAATTTATTGACCTTGATGATAAATACAAGTTTCATGTGAGGATAGACCGGCTTAATGAAGCAGATGATGGTGTTTATGAGATTCATGATTACAAAACAGGGGGTTACCTGCCAGAACAGGCAAGACTTGATGAAGACAGGCAGCTTGCTTTATACTCTTTGTGGGTTTTGAAGACATTTGGCAATGTAAAAAAAGTAAAGTTAATATGGCACTATTTAGCTTTTGACAAGGAGCTTGTTTCAGAGAGAACTCAAGACCAGCTTATGAAGCTTAGGAGGGAAACAATAAAGGCAATTAATAAAATAGAGTCTGCAAAGGATTTTCCTTCTGTTGTAACAAAATTATGTGACTGGTGCCAGTTCAGGCCAATCTGCCCTCATTTCAAGCATCTTTACAAGATAGAAACTCTTGAGCCAAAAGAATATCTTGAAGATAGTGGAGTAAAGCTTGTAAATGAATATGCTGAATTACAGGAAAAGATAAAGGGCTTAAGTGAAGAGCTAGAGAAAGTAAGGCAAACTCTGATTGACTTTGCAAAAAAAGAGGATGTTGATGTTGTTTTTGGGTCTGATATAAAAGCATCCGTAAACTCATATGAATCATTTAAATTTCCTCCAAAGAATGAAAGAACTGAATTAAATGAAATGATAAAAAAACTCGGCCTCTGGAATGATTTAGCAATGGTTGACACATACGAGCTTGCAAAAAAGATAAAAAACAAAGAGCTGCATGAGGATTTCATAAGGCTTCTTGATAAGTTTATAAAAAAAGAAAAAACTGATATTGTCAGGTTATCAAAAAATAATAATAACAATAACTATTAACCAATTAACATAAGTTATTTAAAATAAGATTATTTCTTTAAGTTTATGAAACTCTCTAAAATAAAATCCAATATCCCAAAAAGGGTTTATGATATTATTAATAAGGAGATTAAGGATCTTAGGCCTTGCCAGGAAAAATCAATTAATAAAGGCCTTTTGGATGGAAAAAATATTCTGGTCTGTACACCAACTGCAAGCGGAAAAACCTTATGTGCTGAATTTGCATTTACAAAGACAATTCTTGAGAAAAAAGGAAAAGCTGTTTATGTAGTTCCATTAAAAGCGCTTGCTTCTGAAAAATTCAAGGAATTTAAAAGAAAATACCCTTTTATAAAAACAGCAATGTCTATTGGGGATATTGATTCTTCAGATCCTTATCTTGCTGACTATGATTTAATAATAACCACAAGCGAGAAGTTTGAC
>JAFCBX010000106.1 GCA_017610505.1 Methanosarcinales archaeon
AACAAAAATTGAGGGATTAGTTAAGAAATTAGAACATGACAAACTAAATATTGCATCTGTTTCAGGTGGAATTAACAAAATAGTTGATGGAACATATTTAATTATTAAGTCAGAGAAAGGATCATACAAATTAGAATTTCCAAGAAATTTTTCTAAAGAAGAAGAAAATCTTATACTCAATAACAAGGTTGAATATAGTAAGAATTCCTCATCTTACGGAGGGCATTTAAATCTTCCCGAAAAATTGAATTATGATTTAAAAATTCTGGATGGATCATACAAAGACTGGGAGTTAAAGGTAAATATTGATTTTAAAACTAAATAAATTTTTTGCAAAGCCTTTTTATATTAGCTCTTAAAATCATTTCTAAATGAAAGCAATAATTGTCTCAAAGAAAGATATGGCAGGAATGAACATAAAAGAATGTCTTCTAAAATTATTTGAATTTAATGAAACCGGAGAAGAGTTTGAGGAAGAAAAGGTATATGAAACTAATGTTGAAGGAGAAAAAATAAAGCTTTACACAGCAGAAAAAGAATCAATTGACTGCGAAAATGTTGATGAGAAAATAAATGCTGATTTTATTGTCTTTGCAACAAAGCATCAAAGCAGATCAGGAATCGCATCTTTATGTGTTCATATACAGGGAAACTGGTCAAAAGCAGAATTTGGCGGACAAAACAGAAAGCTTTGCATTGCAGATGCAGATTATTTAAGAGAATGTTTATTCAAGATAAAAGAGCTGGCAAAAGACAACCACTATGAGATAATACAGGAATGCACTCACCACGGCCCTTACTTGGCAAAAACCCCCTGCATGTTTATTGAAATCGGCTCTTCTGAAAAGCAGTGGCCTGACAAACAGGCAGGAGAGATAATAGCAAAGACAATAATGTCAATTATCCCAAAAAAGCCAAAACACTACAAAACAGCTTTTGGAATTGGCGGACTGCATCACTGCCCAAACTTCACAAAAGTAATGGAAAAATCTGACTTGGCATTTGGTCATATCTGCCCAAAATATATGTTAGAATATTTAGACAAAGAAATGATACTGCAGGCCATAGAAAGAAACACACATGAATGCGAAGAAGTTGTCTTGGACTGGAAGGGCTTGGGCCCTTACAAGCAAAAAATCTCAAAAATGCTTGATGAATTAGAAATAGAATACCAAAAAACAAAGGAATTCTAATAATTACCTTGTTGACCAGATTCTTAATGTGCCAAAACTGCTTAAATATTATCATTGTTACTTTAAAGTAATAAAGAACAGAAACCTTTAAATAAGGGTTAGTATTGCCTGTATTAAATAGTTTTTATATAAAATAAGGGAAGTAATAATAATGCAAGAAAATAATAATATAAATAAAAAAAACAATATTGTAAATGATTATAAACTTATTGAAAAATTTATTCTTGGTGAACCTCGTTATATAGCTGCTAAAATAATTGAATTAGCTGCTCCTTTTGCAGGTGGCTTTGTACATGCATCACTTCCAGATTATCCAAATTCATATATTTCTTATGCTCTTTTTGGAACTTTTATGGGTGTTGGTCCTACTTTTGCTAAATATTTAAGTAATAGTATGGTGTCTCAATGTAAAGAAGTATTTAAAAAAGATATAAATACAATAGATAATGCTGTTTTCAGAAACTTCTTTAAGTTAAGATTAGAGAACTTAGATTATAATGAAAAAGAAAAAACTTTAAATCAGATGGAGAAGTTTGTTAAATCAGACAAAAAGGAATTATCTGACTATCTTAATAGAGAGGTAAATAAATCTGCTTTTAAGGGAGCAATTTCTTACGCTGTCGGATTTTGTTTTAAAAAAATGTTCTTTTAGTTGAATTAATACAAAAATTAAAAGAAATTTCTTCCTGAAGTTATTTTGTAAGAAGAGCCCCTTTTATTATATTATAGACCTCTGGATGAAGCTGAGGATCAAGCATCTTTGAGTGAAGCATTTTAAGGCCATCACATGTGCCCTTTATTATGAAATTTTTCACCATATCTCCTTCAAGCTTTGCATTTTTTACAAGCACTGTTCCGTCTCCTGGCAGGCCATCCATCAGGCATCCATCGCCAATTATCATATAGATTTCAATATTTGGAAGCTTACCCCTGTTAAGCTTGTTCATAAAAAGGCTGTTCACAGCCATATCACGGCATGCATACTTGTCGCCAATGATCGGGCATATATGTGCAATATCCCCTTCTATGCCATGATTTGGTGTGCCTATCATTATAAGCTTTTCAACATCTTTTTCTCCGAATATCTGCAAATACCTTCTTGATACAAGGCCGCCCATGCTGTGGGCTATTAGTATTACTTTTGGCTTTCCTGTCCTGTGCTTTATTGTTTGTATTATCTCTCTTAACCTGAGTGCATAGGTATCAATATTCTCGCTTTTTGTCTGGACAACAACATAATTTTCAGGCTCTTTAAAGACATCAAAATAATAGCTTGCCTTTATGCTTACTGGTGCCTGCGAAAGCCCCCATACACCAGGGGTTGTGTCAACAGGGGTGTAAAG
>JAFCBX010000023.1 GCA_017610505.1 Methanosarcinales archaeon
CATTATTATTATGGTGCTGCTAAATGTCAGGGCAATAGCAATATATATTGAAACTATTGTAGAAAAGCCTAACAACTTACCTATGAAAAATCCAATTACAGAAGTAAATATAACTTGACCTGCCCCTGTGATTAAAGAAACCTTACCAACACTTTTTATTATTTTTGGATTCAAGTTTAACCCAACTACAAACAAAAGAAAAGCTATACCTATATGCGCAAAAGTTGCAATAGCTTCTGTGGAACTAACTATATTGAGAAAATGAGGGCTTACTATAATTCCAGTTAGAATATATCCTATAATCAACGGCTGTCTTAACAATCGCATTATGTACCCAACAATAACTGCAATAATAATAATGATGCTTAACTCAATAAATATGCTTGTAGCCATCTTTTTTCAATCTCCATCACAACTTTCCAAGCAAATCAATCAAACTGCTGGGGGTTAAAACACCTATAACCTTCTTATTTTTGTCTAAAATAGGAATATAATGAAAACCCTCTTTATACACTAACTCTATCACTTTGTTAATTGGAGCATCGAGGTTTACTGTGGATTTATGTTTATTTACTAATTCCTTAGCTTTCTTATACAAAAATTCCCTTTTATAACCCACATTTAATATTTTTGTGAGTGGTTCATATTCCACTTGATGTAAAAATAGTTTAATTAAGTCTTCACAGCTAATTTCTCCAATAAATCTCTTGTCTTTTGTAACTACTATACAAACATTTGTATCTTCTCTTCTTAATTTCTTTATTATTTTATCTGCATCGTCATCCTGATGAACAAATACAGGTTTGATTATAGCATCTTTCGCAATTAATCTTCTTATATCTTCAGTCTCAGAGATAATAATAGCTTCTTTTTCTCTTAGTTTTTTGACTTGGTGTGATGATTTTACTTGTTTTACATTCTTAAGCTCATGCTCTTTATACCCACTAAATTTTAGGATTTTTTGTTTTTGTCGCATTTTCATACCTCTTTTTGTTTTGTGCTTCTTAATAATCCACTCGTAAATACCAGCCAAATAGCGATTATAAAAAAAGGAAATCCAACATAATAATAAATAATGTAAGGCTGGATTAGCTCAGGTTTTAATAATAATAAAACAATAACAAGAATATAAAATAGGATATAAACTAAAGAGATAATTAAGGATGGACCCATAAGTGCACTATTTATCTTTATCCAAATAGAATATTTTTCCAAATATTCTAGGTTTTCTTTTTTCATATACTTAATCCAATAGAAAGATATATTTAAATGAAGAATACAAAATGAGAAAATAGAAGGTAAAAAGAAGGTAAATTAGTAGAGTATAGAATCTCCCAAAGGTGTAAGTTTAAGATATTTATTGTTCCCCTTTTCTTCAAAAAAGATGTACTGTAAATCCAGTAGATTGTCTAGTTTTTTCTTTAATGTTGGTTTTGTAATATTTAGCCGAGTCCTTAAATTTCTTTGATTAATTAAGATTCCTTTAATTTCAGCTTCTTTAATAATTTTTAATATATTCATTAATTCTTCAGGTATTAATCTGTTTATTCTTCGTTTATAAAAGATATAGAATATCTTAGATACAATATAAAATAATATAATAAAGAGCAATAGCTGGAGTATGGAATGAAATATGGATGGCATCCCCAATATATGATCCAAAAAATCATCAATTAGTTCAGTAATAATAAAAATTATGAAAATCATGTACAACAAACTACTTTCATTGTGTTTTTTGAATCGAATGTGCATCATCTTTTATCTGATTAAGAGTTATTTAATTTTTCAATATAAAATTTTCAAATTGACTGAAGATTATTAATTCTTTCTTTTACAGTAATTTTATATTTTTTGATACCTTTATAATTATAATAATAGCCCTCATTCATATATTTATAAATGTTGCTTTTTTAAATATAAGAACTCTTCCATAATTTTTGTTCTTTATGTCATAAAAATCAAAGATTTCTTAGCGTATAAAAGGCGAAGCCTATTCTGATTAATACTTTTAGAGGTGTTCCATATTATTTTAGAACATTATACAACTCTTTATTAAGTATAATCTTATTTATTTTACCAAGCTTCTCCTTATGAATGATCCCTTTTTGTTCAAGATTTATAAGGATCCTGTGAGTTTTAACTTTATTCAAATTTGGCAAATGAGACAACTCATATTGTTGCACTTTTCCATCATTTTCTAAAAGTGTCTCAATTACTTTTCTTTCTTGTCCTGTTAAGAAATTTAGAATAATCTTGGCATTCTTCTTCAATGACCGTTCTTGTTGAATTACTTTATATGATGTTTAAGAAGAAGAAATAATTAATCTTTTTTACATCACACAAACCTTTATAAACAACTAAAACACCCTTATTTGTGTAGGGTAAGTACTTAACTACGGCCTTTTGGCTGAGGAAAGTCCACCCACTATATGTAGTCACTCTTGGGAAAGAGTTCCTGAAAAGGAAGGCAACCACTCAGAAACGAGACAGCCATTGAGGAGGATGATGCTTGCGAAGTCTTTGGCAACAAAGATGAGTTAACCAGCAGACGTTCTCAATGGAACTGGTGAAACGGTGAGTCCTGGCTTGTGCAAGTCATACGACGCTTAGTTAAATGTTAAGGCAGTCCTTACAAATGTGGACTGACAAAAGGTGGCTTATTCTTACCCTACGCTTTATAGTAATGTTTTTATATAACCCTTATTTTACTTAAATAAAATGGCACGAGACAATAAAATTAATCTTCCATCCAGCGGAGGCGGCTTGATAAGGTATTTTGATGAATACAGAAGCAAGATAAGCTTTAAGCCGGGCCACATAATAGTTTTGGTTGTAATAATAATCATAATAGAAATAGTCCTTCACACATGGGGCTATAGTTTCTTAGGTTTACCATAAGGTGATTTGATGTTTCCTGGAATGAATTCAAGAAAAGCTGCACAAATGATGAAAAAAATGGGCATACAGCAGGTTGAGATTCCTGCAACAGAGGTTATAATAAAAACCCCTGAAAAGGAAATTGTTATTACAGAGCCCCAGGTTAGCAAGGTCAATATGATGGGCCAGGAGACCTTTCAAATCATGGGCAATATAAACGAAAGGGAGCTATCAACTGAGCCTAAAATAAATGAGGAAGACATAAAAACAGTCATGGAACAAGCAGGTGTGACAGAAGAAGAAGCAAAAAAAGCAATTGAGGACTCAAAAGGGGATTTGGCAAAGGCGATTCTCAGCTTAAAAAAAGATTAATTATTTATATTTCTATGTTATATTAAATTAAATGGAACAATTCCAAGAGGCAATAGAGAAGGCTAATCAAAAGCTAAAGATAGCAGATCACATGATTTTTATGACTTACCCTTTGGTTAGGGACAATAGGCTATTATTATCAATTATTCAAAACATCTTTCTTGCATTAACAAATGCAATGTCTTCTATACTCTATTATGAAAGGTTATTTAAAAAAATTCCACCATTTAATGATAATTTTGATTCAAAATTCACTATTTTTAGAAGTAAATGCGTTGATAGGCTTAATATTGACAAAAAATACATAAAACTTATATCAGAAATAAAGGATATAATAGTTGAGCATAAAAAAAGCCCTGTTGAATTTGAAAGAAATAATAAATTTGTCATATGCTCAAGCACATACCGCATGCGGACAATATCTATCGAAGAAATAAAAAAATATATAACTGAAACCAGGATGTTTATTCAGGAAGCAAATAACATAGTGAGCAGGAATGAAAGAATCTTTAGATAAAGCAACAGAAGAATTAAAGAGAGTAGACCACCTTGTGTTTGTAAGCCTTAAATACACGAGAACAGCTGATGTCCTGAAGAGTATTCTTCAAAGGATGATAAATGCATTTTCTTTTGGATTTGAGGCCCTTTTGATATATGCCAAAGAGCAGAAATTAATAACAGACTATCCTGAAAACAAAGCACTTAGATGCAATACGCTCAAGGAAATATACTCTAATGAAAAGAGGTTGCATGAATATATTGATTATTATCTTAAACTAAGAAAAATCATGCGGGCAGAATATACTAAAACAGAAGAATACAGAAGGCATGTAACAATGAGTGTTGTGATTGATGGCGAGCCAATTGATATAACAATGGATTCAGTAAAGGAAGACTTTGAGATGTTGAAGGAATTCATTAAGTATATAAAGGAGTTTATCTTTGGAAAACCAGAAGAAGAATATTAATTTCTATTTTATAATCTCGTTGATTTTTTTGTAAAAACTTTCTGCAACATTAATAATATGTTTTACATCATCTTCATTAAATTCAGATTCCAATCCATAAAGACCCTCATGCCTTTGTTCCCTTGCGTTATTGAACTCAAACAATAATTCATTTCCAATCTCATTAGCATATTTATCTTTCAGATAAATGAAAACTGCATAATGGCTTTTTTCCTGTATTCCATCTTTGTATAACAAGGCTCTTGCTGCATGAAACATGGAGGTATAAGCAGATAATATCACTAAATTAAAACCTGGTATCATGATCAATTTTTTACAATCATTAAGATATCTCTTTGATATTTCCAATGATTTCTTGGATTTATCCAGATCTTTTGGTATTTTTCTTAACAATCTTTTTTCAAAAAGCTCTTTTAATCTCATTCTGGCATTTCTCCTTTTAATAAAATCCCTTTTTTGACTTCTCTTGCAAAAGCTAAGTTCTCTTTTTTTGTTTTTTTCCATTGGGCTGGGGTCATTTTAACTATCTGGGTGTCATACCCTTCATATTCATGAATTTTAAAATCCTCTTTTTTGTTAGATACCACTAATAAATCAATATCGCTCTGCTGGTCATTCTCTCCTTTTGCAAAGCTTCCATATAATATTACTGATATTGATGGCTCTAATTTTTTTATTAGTGGCTTAACAAATTCTATGTTGCTTGTTATTTTAATCTGTTTTAAAAGTCTTTCCTCCATATTTCCGGAAACAATCCGAAGGTTTGCAATATTCTCCTCTTTAGTTAGATTAAGTTTTTTTAGCCTGTCAAGGGCTTTTTTAGCAGAGCTTGGAGAAATTTTCAATATTTTAGCTATTTCCCTTAAATAGAACTTCCTGTATGGCTCATCAGCAATAAGATTTAAGACTTTCCAGTCTGTTTTGTCTAATTTTTCGAACATTTGTTCTTTATAAAAAACATTTGTTCTTTATAAACCTTTTGTTTTATACTTTAGAGCATTAATTTAATAGTAAGATTTATAAATTATATAAAGATAACCTGCTTTATGGCGGTAGTGGTGTAGCCTGGTAGCATAAGAGACTGTGGATCTCTTGGCCCGAGTTCAAATCTCGGCTACCGCCCTTTCTTTCTCTAAAATAGCCCGAGTTCACTAATATACGAGCGCATTTAGGGTTTCATAATTCTGGCTATTTTATTATTAAGGTGTTGTTATGGCAGATGAAGGATTCAAGCACATTGTAAGAATTGCCAATACAGACATAGATGGCAATAAAAAGATAGCAGATGCTATGAGAAAAATCAAGGGAATTAACTTTGCATTTTCTAATATGATATGCAAGCTTGTTGGTGTTGACAAAACAAAAAAGACAGGAAATCTGTTTGATTCTGAAATAAAGAAGCTTGATGAGGCTGTAAGAAATCCAAATGAATTTGGTGCGCCATCATGGATGCTTAATAGGAGAAATGATTATGAAACAGGTGAAGACAAGCATATTCTTTCATCAGACCTTAGATTCACCAAGGATAATGATATAAAAATATTAAAGAAAATCAAAAGTTACAAGGGCATGAGGCATGCATTTGGACTTCCAGTCAGGGGCCAGAGAACAAGGTCAAACTTTAGAAGAAACAAAGGAAAGGTTACTGGAGTACAGAAGAAAAAGGTTAAATCAGGAAAGGTATAAAATGGGAGCTCCTAAAAAACAAAGAAAAAAATATTCAACTGCATCACATCCATGGCAGAAAGCAAGAATAGAGGAAGAATTAATACTATTGAAAGAGTATGGCCTTAAAAACAAGACAGAAATTTATAAGATGAGATCAATTTTAAAGGGATTTGCTGACCAGGCAAAGAATCTTATCACATCAAAAACAAAACAGGCAGAAAAAGAAAGAATAGCTCTTCTTAATAAACTATCAAATTTAGGACTTATTACAAAAACAGGAAATGTTGATGATATCCTTGACTTAAGCATAAATGATATTATGGACAGAAGATTACAAACCCTTATTTATAAAAAAGCAATGACAAGATCAATAAAACAGGCAAGACAGTTCATTGTTCATGAGCATATTAATGTTGGAAATAAGAAGATAACAAACCCATCATATCTTGTTCCAGTTGAAGATGAACAATCAATTAGTTTTGTTGCAAACTCTAAACTGGCTGATTCAGAACATCCTGAGAGGGAGATATTAGTAAAAAAAACAAAAAAACCAAAGAAAATATCAAAAAGGTTTGATAGAAAATGAAAGATGCCCCAACATATCATAAAACGAGTCAAGATAGAAGACAACATGGAAGGATAGGTATTGCTCATATATACTCCTCATACAATAATACAATAATTCATATAACTGACATAACAGGAACAGAGACAATAGCAAGAACCTCGGGCGGCCAGATGGTAAAGTCAGACAGGCTTGAAAGCTCACCAACAGCTGCTATGATGGCAGCAAAAAAAGCTGCAGAGATTGTAGTAGAAAAAGGAATTGATGTACTTAATGTTAAGATAAAAGCACCTGGAGGCCACAATGGCCCTAATAGTCCAGGACCAGGAGCACAGGCTGCTGTAAGAACCTTATCAAGAACTGGTATAAAAATAGGTATTATAGAGGATGTAACTCCCACACCTCATGATGGCTGCAGGAAGAAGGGTGGCCGCAGGGGAAGAAGGGTTTAAGAAGGTGATTAATGATGAAAACAGAGCTTTTAAAACTCGATAAAAAACAAAAAAAGCTTTCATTTATCCTGAAGAATGCTGATGCTGCATTTGCAAATGCCATAAGAAGGAATGCTATTGAAGAGGTCCCTGTAATGGCAATAGAGAATGTTGAGTTCAGGAATAACAGCTCTGTTCTTTATGATGAGATCATAGCCCATAGGCTTGGCCTGATCCCTTTAACAACTGACCTTAAGTCATACAATCTTCCTGATAAATGCAAATGCAATGGCAAGGGATGTGCACAGTGCCAGCTGAAGCTAAAATTAAAAGTCATTGGCCAAGGAGTGGTTTATGCATCAGAGATAAAATCAACTGATCCAAAGGTCAAGCCAGTTTATCCAAAAACACCAATTGTCAAGATGCTTAAAGGCCAAAAGCTTGAGTTTGAGGCAACAGCTATTTTAGGCAGGGGAAAAGAGCATGCAAAATGGTGCCCAGGGCTTGTTTATTATAAAAACATGCCAATTATTAACATAAATAAAAAATGTAAAAACCCAGATATGGTTGTAGAACAATGTCCTCAGGGCGTTTTTGAAGTCAAAAATAACGAATTAGTTTTAAATAAGGACAATTTACTGAAATGCCATTTATGCAATGCCTGTGTTGATATATGCGAGCCAAAAGGGGCAATAACAGTTGAGAACAATAATAAAGACTTTATTTTTTATGTTGAATCATGGGGCCAGCTTGAGCCAAAAGAAATAATCACAGAAGCATTAAAAATAATTAAAGATACCTCAGACGAATTCATTAAGGAAATTAAAAAGAAAGCAAAGCCACAGAAGAAACCAAAAAAGAAAAAATAAACTCTCATGCGGGGGTGTCAGAGTATGGTCAAATGAATACGGTTGAGGGCCGTATACCTTAGTGGTTGCGCGGGTTCAAATCCCGTCTCCCGCATAAAAAGAAAATGACAAAGAGAACAGGACCAACAAACATTCATTTGAAAGAGCTGATTATAGAGCTCAGAAAGAATTCAATTAGTCATAGCTCTAATTTTTGGAAAAGAATTGCGGAAGAGCTTTCAAAGCCTACCCGTGAGAGAAGGATTGTTAACCTTTCAAGAATAAACAGGCACACAAAGGAAAATGAGAATATAATTGTTCCTGGCAAGGTTTTGGCTTCTGGTGATTTAGACCATAAACTAACAATTGCAGCATGGCAGTTTTCAGAGCAGGCATTAGATAAAATTGAAAAAGCTAATTCAAAAGCAGTATTAATTACAGAATTGGTTAAAGAGAACCCAAAGGGCAAGGGAATAAAAATAATAGGTTAAAATGATAATAGATGCTTCAGATATGATTTTAGGAAGGCTTGCTACTTATGTAGCTAAAAAAGCCCTTTTAGGCGAGAAAGTTGATATTGTTAACTGTGAGAAGGCAGTTATTACAGGAAATAAAAAATCAGTATTTGAAAAATACAAGCAGAGGAATGAAAGAGGCCCAAGGCCTACAAAAGGCCCTTTTATACCAAAAATGCCAGACAGATTTGTCAGAAGGTGCATAAGGGGAATGCTGCCTTATAAACAGGAAAAAGGCATTAAGGCATTTAAGAGAGTAATGTGTTATATTGGAATGCCTGATGAATTTAAAGATAAAAAGATAGAAATCATTCAGGAATGTAATGTTTCAAAGGTTCCAAGCCTGAAATATGTTTATATTGATGAAATATGCAGGTCAATGAAGGAGAGAAAATGAAAATAATTCATGTGTCAGGAAAGAGAAAAAGAGCCATAGCAAGAGCTACCTTAAAAAATGGAAATGGAACTGTTAGGATTAACAACCAGATTCTTGAATCATTTGAGCCAAAATTTGCAAGAATGAAAATAATGGAACCATTAATCCTTGCTAGTGATTTAACAAAAAAAGTAGATATAGATATTAATGTTGCTGGCGGTGGAATAATAAGCCAGGCAGAAGCTGTAAGGCTTGCAATTGCCCGTGCTCTGGTTGAATACTCAAAAAGCAATTCCTTAAAAGAAACATTTTTAAAATATGACAGGCATTTGCTTGTTGCTGACACGCGCAGAAAAGAAGCATCAAAGCCAAACAGGCATGGCCAGGCAAGGGCCAAAAGGCAGAAAAGTTACAGGTGATAAAATATGATAATACCTATTCGTTGTTTTAGTTGCGGAAAACCTTTAGCCCACTTGTGGGAAGAATACCAGGAAAGAATAAAAAAAGGCGAGGAGCCAAAGAAGGTTATGGATGATTTAGGCATTGAAAGATACTGCTGCAGGGCTTTGTTTTTGGGAAATGTTGATTTGATAGACACAATTGCACAGTTTAAGAAACATTAAAATTAGACTTAGAGATGTTGTTAATACTTTTCTTCGTATAAATTCAACACAAATCATTTATTCTCTGCTTCTATTAATTTAGACTTTATTTCCTGCTCGCTTGGAAGCTTTGTTTTGTATTCTGCTACAAAGATTTCTTTCTTTAAATTACCTAACGCATAATGTACTTCTTCAATACCTTTATATTCACAAAGGATTAACCCAATAGTATCTCTTTCCCAATTTAACTGCTCATTTTCTCTATAGTAACTAATATATTTATTCATCTGACCAATATATTCTGCTTTAAACTTCCCAATTTTAAAGTCTGCAAGAATAGTGCACCTAATCAATTTATGGAATAAAACAAGGTCTATTTTATGGATTGTTCCGTCTATAATTATTTTTCTCTCTTTTTCCCCTACAAAGAAATTAGAGCCAAATTCCTGAAGTGTTCTTTCGAATTTTGACAATAACTGATTCTTTAAGTCATTTTCAGAATAATCTTTTTTTAATTCAAGAAAATTGAAATTATAAGTATCCTTGAATACTTCTTCAGGTTTGATTGTTAATGCCAATTGTTTTGTTATTGTTAATTTACCTTTTTTCTTAATATGATTGTACAACTTATTATTAATTTTGTCTCTAAGTTTTCTTACACTCCACCTGTTCATTATTGATTGATTTTCATAAAAGCCTCTTTCCTGTTTATTGCTTAAATATGTTAATTCAACATAATGGGACCAGCTTAATTGTTCAGACACTGTCTGAATAATTGGATATGTTTTGTAAAACCTCACCATATAGTGCAGATTAACCTTTCCAAATCCTAAATCATTGGCTAAACTTTTAATTAATTCTTTACCATAATCCGCTCTTTCCTTGTGCTGTAATTCTTCTCTTACAATCCTTTCACCTATTTGCCAATATGTTTGAACTCTTATATTATCCACAGCCTTATAGGCTTGTGCCTTGGCTTTTTCTAACAAAAACCTTATGTCATTAAGAACTTGGCTATATCCTTCAGGGCTTGTTATGATTTGTTTTTTCATTGTTTATTTCTTGCTCTCATTTTTTAGTTGTAGTTTAAGTATGTCAGGCTTTGTTGCTTTTGACTTTTCATACTTTATACCTTTTTAGAAGTTGTTTATAAAATCTTGTTAGTTTTTTTCGGAAGAAAGAATATATTATTCGTAAGTTTTTTAGATTATCGAAAAATATTTGGTTTTATACCATTGAGTTAACTGATAGACATTGATTTTACTGTTAACTATTTTGATTATAATTTCTGCTTTATTTTACCAAAAGAAAATGAAGAAGAGTAGTTAAGTTATAGTATTTAAACCAAATATAAAGATTTAAATATAATCTTTATTTTTTTAAATAAATGGCTGATTTTAACAGGATTTCAAAGAAATGGAGAAAGCTTTGGGAAGAGAAAGGAATATTTAGGGTATCTGAAGACTCTAAAGAGAAAAAGTTTTACTGCCTTGAGATGTACCCTTACCCTTCTGAAAAACTTCATGTCGGCCATTTAAGGAACTATTCTATCGGCGATGCTCTTGCAAGATTCAAGAGGATGAAGGGATTTAATGTTCTTTACCCAATGGGCTATGATGCTTTTGGGCTTCCTGCTGAAAATGCTGCAATAAAACACAGGGTTGATCCAGAGAAATGGACCCTTGACAATATAAAGGCAATAAGCGAGCAGCAAAAAGCAATGGGAATGAGCTACGACTGGAGCCGCAAGCTTCAAAGCTGCACTCCTGATTATTATAAATGGAACCAGTGGATATTTTTAAAATTTCTTGAGAAAGGTCTTGCATACAGAAAAAAATCAGCTGTAAACTGGTGTCCTGGCTGCAAAACTGTCTTAGCTAATGAGCAGGTTGAGCAGGGAAAATGCTGGAGATGCAAATCAATAGTTGAGCAGAAGGACTTAGAGCAGTGGTATTTTAAAATAACAAAGTATGCTGATGAGCTTCTTGAGGATATTGATAAACTTAAGGACTGGCCTGAAAGAGTAAAGACAATGCAAAAAAACTGGATAGGCAGAAGCGAGGGTATTGAGATTGACTTTCCAGTAAAGGATTCTGATGAGAAAATAAGCACTTTCACAACAAGGGCTGATACTGTTTATGGCATAACATACATGGTTATTGCTCCTGAGCATCCTCTTGTAAAAAAGCTTGTCAAGGGAACAGAATATGAGGAAAAGGTTAACAAATTCATTGAGGAAGTAAAAAAAGAGGGAATATCTGAAAGAATAGATGAGACAAAGGACAAGAAAGGAATTTTCATTGGAAAATATTTCATAAATCCTTTCAATGAAGAGGAATGTCCAATGTATATAGCAGATTATGCTGTTATGGAATATGGAACAGGAGCTGTTATGGCTGTTCCTACTCATGATCAAAGGGATTTTGACTTTGCAAAGAAATACAATCTTCCATTGAAGGTTGTTATAACGCCAAAGAAATTGTTAAAAGAAGATGAGATGACTGAAGCTTATATTGATGAGGGCATACTTGTTAATTCTGCACAGTTTGATGGGCTTGACAATAAGAAAGCAATAGAAAAAATATCTGATTTCATTGAAAAAAAAGGATTTGGAAAAAGAGCAATCAATTATAAAATCCGTGATTGGCTTATTTCAAGGCAGCGCTACTGGGGAACACCAATACCAGTTGTTTATTGTGAAAAATGCGGAATAGTTCCTGTTTCTGAAAAAGATCTGCCAGTATTGCTTCCAAAAGATGTGAAATTCTCTGGAAGTGGAAATCCACTTGAAACATCTTCAAGCTTTGTTAACTGCAAATGCCCGAAATGTGGTGGAAAGGCAAAAAGAGAAACAGATACAATGGATACTTTTGTTGATTCATCATGGTATTTTCTTAGATATTGCAGCCCAAAGTTTGATAAAGCACCCTTTGACAAGGAAGCTGTTGAATACTGGATGCCTGTTGACCAGTACATTGGAGGAATAGAGCATGCAATACTTCATCTGCTTTACGCAAGGTTTTTCACAAAGGCATTAAGGGATTTGGGATTATGTAATGTTGACGAGCCATTTACAAGATTAATGACCCAGGGCATGGTTATAAAAGACGGGGCTAAAATGTCAAAGAGTCTTGGAAATGTTGTTGACCCTGCAGATATTATTAAGGATTATGGTCCAGACACTGCAAGATTATTTATCTTGTTTGCAGCACTTCCAGAAAAAGAGCTTGACTGGAGTGACCAAGGTGTTAAGGGAGCTTTTAAGTTCCTCAACAAGTTCTATTCCTTAGTTGAAGATAACAGGAAAAATATTTCTTTGGGCAAGATTGATTTTAAGCAGATTAACAGCAAAGATAAGTATATGTTAAGCCTTATGAATCATTTGATTAAAGATGTGACTGAAAACATAGAGCAGTTTAAGTTCAGCCTTGCAATAAGCTCTGTAATGCAGTACATAAATATAGTAGCTAAATATGCAGTAGAAAAATCAATAAACAAAGAGGTATTTGGTGAACTTGTAAAAACATCAATTCTTGTCATGAGCCCTTTTACCCCATTCATATGCGAAGAACTTTGGGAAATGATTAAAGGTAAGGGATTTATTTCATTAGCTGAATGGCCTAAGTATGATGAAAGCATGATTGATGAAAAAGCAGAGAGCTCTGAGGAATTGCTTGATAATGTTAGGAAAGACATTGCTTATTTGCTTAATCTGATTAAAATAGCAAAACCAAAAAAACTTACTTTATTTGTTTCGGAGAAATGGAAATACAAGTTTTTCAAAGAGCTTAAGAAAGAGATTGAAAAAACAAGGGATATTAAATTTATTATGAAAGCAATAATGCCTAAATTCAAAGAAAACAGTAAAGATGTTTCAAAATTAATTCCATTAATAGTCAAAAATCCAGGAAGGATACCTAAAGTTATTCTTGACCAGAACACAGAATTTAATGTGTTGCAGAATTCAAAAAAACTGTTTGAAGATGGGTTTAAATGTATTGTTGAGATAATCAAAGCAGAAGATTCAGAACAGGCAAAAGCTAAGAACGCAATGCCTGGAAAGCCGGCAATAGTTGTTGAATAAATACTCTGCTTGATTAATCAATTTTTAAAGGAAGTGATAATATGCTTAATGTATTGGTTGTTTATAATAAAAATGATAAAGCAATTAATTTAATCAAGAGTTCTTTAAGAAAAAGAAATATAAAATTTAAATGCATAGAAAGGTCAGAACTTAAAAAAACTATTTTCAAGAACAAAAATCTTATAATAGCTATTGGCGGTGATGGAACATTTCTTAGAACATCACACTTTATTAAAAACCAGCTTTTATTAGGCGTTAATTCTAACCCTAACAAAAAAGAAGGCTTTTTTATGAGTGCTTGTAAAAATGATTTTGATAGGAAATTAGAATTATTTCTTAAAAATAAATTTTATGTTGAAAAACTTACAAGGCTTAAGAGCAGGATTAACAAGAAAGAAATATGCCCTGCCCTAAACGAGGTTTTTATTGGAAATAAAATTCCATACAAAACATCTCTTTATAAGATTTTTTTGGGTAATAAAACTGAAAAACAGAAAAGCAGTGGGGTTCTTGTTGGAACTTTCTCAGGCTCAAATGCATGGCTAAAGTCTGCAGGTGTCAGGCCGTTTTCTTCATCTAAAAAGTTTTATTTTATTGTAAGAGAGCCATACACTGGAAAACTAACAAAACCCCTGCTTACAAAAGGATTTATTGGCCATAATAAAGTTCTTAAAATTAAATCAGAAATGGACAATGGCATTGTTGCTGTTGATTCTAATAAAGAATATAGATTTAAAAAAGACTCTGTTATAGAAATAACTATTTCTGAAA
>JAFCBX010000107.1 GCA_017610505.1 Methanosarcinales archaeon
AAGAGAATACTTTGATGTTCCTAACAAATTGAGTGGTTATGATGGATATCATTATGATGGCAGATGGACACCAGTTGCTGAAAAAATAATATCTCAGTACTGCCCAAATTCTTTTTTAGATTTTGGATGCGCAAAAGGATACCTTGTTTATGATATGGATAAATTAGGTCTAAAAGCTTCTTTTGGTGTTGATGTTTCAGAATATGCGTTAGATAATGCACCAAAGGAAATCAGAGCAAACCTTGGTTTAATCAACGGAACAAATATCCCATTCCCTGACAAATCTATAGATTTATGTGTTTCAAGAGGGGTCCTTGAGCACATACCTGAAGAGTCCCTTGATGAAGTTATATCAGAGGTAATGAGGGTTTCTAAAAATCAGTTTATAGAGGTTACAGGAGGAAATACAGAAGAAATAAGAAGATATGCAAGAGAATGGGACATAACACATGTTACAATTAAACCAGAAGAGTGGTGGGTAAGAAAACTAAGTTCTCTAGGATACAGCGGATCATTCTTGCTAATTGAACCAAATATTGTAAAATAAAATCTTTAAGTATATGTTTTATTTTAATGACAAAATGGACACAGAAAGAACATATATAAAAATTTATGATTAAGGTTTCTCTCTTTTCTCTATGTCTTTAAGTATGCTCATTATGTATTTCCTTGGTGTCTGGCTTACTTTGCTTCTTAGGTCTTTTGTTTATTCCCGTTAATTTTCCGATAAAAAGCCCGTAACCTTTTTTAATAATTACTTTGTGTTATAATGTAAATATAATAAATGGAATAACCATAAATAGTTTTATAGATGTTTTCAAATGAAGGAAAGCTGCCGGTAACATAACGAAATTGTTGGAGATTATGTATGGAAGAAAATGAAACTTTAGAACTCAAAAAAAGTACCTCTGAATTAAAAGAGGCAATTATTTCAATAGCTGCAATCCTAAACAAGCATAAGGAAGGAAAATTAATATTTGGTGTGAAGAATAATGGCAAGGTAATAGGTCAGGATGTTACAGAGAAAACATTAAGGAATGTTTCAAAAGCAATTTCAGACCATATAGAACCAAAGGTTTATCCTAAAATAGAAAAACAAAAAATAAATAATAATGATTGTGTTGTTGTTGAATTCAATGGCGGAAATATTCCCTATTACGCTTATGGCAGAGCTTATAAGCGTGTTGCTGATGAAGACAAGTTAATGTCTGCAAAAGAGCTTGAGAAACTAATTTTAGAAAAGAATGAAGATAAATTAAGGTGGGATTCAGGTATTTGCAGGGAAGCGAAGCTAATTGATATAAGCAGTAAAAAACTAAAGATATTCTTAAATAAGTCTGATAAGAAGTTTGATGGAATTGAGAGTTCTTTAAAAAAACTGAATTTAATAAAAAATAAAAAAATTCTGAATGCTGGTGTTATCCTTTTTGGCAAAAATCCGGAAAAGTTTTTTCCTAATGCAAAATTAAGGTGTGCTGTATTTGCCACTGAAGATACCTCAGTAACAATAGACATGCAGGATTTTTATGGAGATTTGTTCTATTTGATTGAGCATGCTGAAAATTATATCTTAAAAAACATCCATGTAGGAATGAAACTTAATGGTTTGTATCGCGTGGATGTACCTGAGATTAGTAAAGAAGCATTCAGGGAAGCAATAATAAATGCATTTTGCCATAGAGATTACTGGAAGTATAGTTCTGTGGATATTGCGATTTTTAAGAATAGGGTTGAGATAAGGAGCCCTGGTTTGTTGTATGGTGGGCTAACTATTGAAAGGATTAAGAAAGAGAATGTTTCTGAGAGGCGGAACGAGCTTATTGCCCAGATGTTTCATGAGGTTCATTTTGTTGAAAAGTGGGGAAAGGGAATAAGCTTAATATTATCCAAAGAGCCGGAAACAGAATTCAAGGAAATAGGAACTCATTTTATTACGGTTTTTAAAAGAAAGTGGTCAGAAAAGTGGTCAGAAAAAGTAACTAAGAGGCAGATAGAAATTTTAAATTTAATAAGTAAGAATCCTAAAATCAGCAAAAAAGAGTTGGGTGTAAAGTTGGGAGAAAAGTTGGGTGTAAAGTTGGGAGAAAATGAGGCCGAAATTTTGAGAATTTTAGCTGAAAACAAAAATACTACTTCAAAACAGCTGTCAGTGACAATTGGAATAAGCACTACCGCCATAGAAAATAATATAGCTAAACTCAAGAAAAAAGGCATCCTTAAAAGAATAGGTTCTGACAAGGGAGGCCATTGGAAGGTTATTGATAAGTTTTAATAAAGGCATGTTGAAGATTGTTTTGGTCACATCAAGGTTTCTCTCTTTTCTCTATGTCCTTAAGTATGCTCATTATGTATTTCCTTAGTGTCTGGCTTACTTTGTTTATCCCGTTAATTTTCCGATAAAAAGCCCGTAACCTTTTTTAATAATTGTTCTGTGTTATAATATAAAATATTTCAACAATTGTTAATATGAAAAAACAAGAATTAATTCAAAAGC
>JAFCBX010000024.1 GCA_017610505.1 Methanosarcinales archaeon
ATATCTAATGAAAATACAAAGGCTCAGTATGTATATTCCGGGACTAATAATTACACACTTGCTTCAAATATTACTGCCAATCACTGGGGCAGGGTTTATATTAAAGCAAGTGGAGGGACTGCAAGTGTTTATGTTAATGATTTTAAATTAGTGTTTCAGGATAACCATAGTTGCCATTTAGATGATTGTGTAACTGATGGTTATATTGAAGCTCTGGTATTGCTCAATTCATATAGTTCATCAAGCACTTATACTTGGCCGGATTGGTTTGATATGGCTACTGGGGATCAGACTCAAACAAGAGATTTTCCAAAGGGTTTCATTTATTTTAAGCCGCTTTATTCTGTTAAAGGAGTTTCATTTTATAGCAGCAAAGCTTTTAGCACAACTTATGATGGTTTACATGTTTATTATGATGCTTCTGGTGATTTTGATGTTACATTAAGTCCAGTTTCAGAGATTCATCCAAATGTAAAGAGGTATGATGGGGGTATATGGAACTTTTACATAAATAAAACAAACTTAAGTGATGGAGGGTATACTTATTATGTTCATGTGAAAGACCAAGCAGGCAATGAGAATTCTACTGAGACGAGGATAAGAACCATTGATACAACAAACCCTTCTGTTTCAATAACCTATCCCACTGCAGACCAATACATAAAAGGAACAACGTTATGGGTTAACGGAACAGCATCAGACCTAAATGAGGATACAATTACAATAAATAATACAAACTGGGGGATTAATCAAAACACATATTCATCATGGGGTTTCAAGAACACTTCATCAATCTCAGATGGAGCTTACTCAATAAAAATCACAGCAAATGACTCTGCTGGAAATGTTAATGATACAGAAACAGTAAGCTTTACTGTGGATAACACAAACCCATTATTAAGCATTACAACATCAAACAACACAGTAAACAATACTCCAATTACGGCAATAGAAGGAACTGCCTCTGACACTAATATAAACAGTATTTATTCAAACAATACTGCCTGGACTTGGAATGGAACTTACACTAATTGGAAATTTACAAACAACACAAATGTAGTAGATGGAACTTATCATATTTTGATAACAGCAAATGATTCTGCTGGAAACACAAACAGCTCTTTGTTTGTTTTCAGTTATGATACATCTAACCCTTCTGTTTCAATAACCTATCCCACTGCAGACCAATACATAAAAGGAACAACATTATGGGTTAATGGAACAGCATCAGACTTAAATGAGGATACAATTACAATAAATAATACAAACTGGGGAACTAATCAAGGCTCTTACTCTTCTTGGGCTTTCAAGAACACTTCAGCAATTTCAGATGGAGATTATTCAATAAGAATCACAGCAAATGACTCACTAGGAAACATAAACAACACAGAAACAGTAAGTTTTACTGTTGATAACACCAACCCAACATTAACAATTACATCAGCTAACAATACAGTAAGCAACACCCCAATCTCATCAATTGAGGGAACTGCTTCAGACACTAACAATGATTCAATCTATGCAAACAATACTGCCTGGATTTGGAATAGTACATATACCAGCTGGAGATTCACAAACAACACCAATATTGCAGACGGACTTTATTATATCTTAATCACAGCAAATGATACAGTAGGGAATACAAAAAGCTCATTGTTTGTCTTTACTTATGATACAATTTCACCGCAATACTCAAATCTAGGAAAAAATGATACATCAATAGAGATAAATGATATGGTAAAGTTCTATGCACAATGGTCAGATTCTCTTGCAGGCTTGAATTATTCTGTATTTAGCTGGAATCACTCTGGCTCCTGGGCAAATGAATCTGCTGTTGCATTAACAAGCTGGTCTAATGTCACAATGGAGGTTAATGCAACTGGAAAGCCACAGATTAATTGGATAATATATGCAAATGACTCTGCTGGAAATTGGAACAACACAGGAACACAGACATTTACAATGTCTAGTACAACACCAACAATCGTTGTGCAAAATACTTTCATAAATTGCTCAGCAGGACATTGCTTTAATGTTACTGCTGGTGTTGAGGATTTAGATGGCGGCTCTGACATTGTAAAAACAAATATTTCAACAACTAATGGAGATTGTGATTATGCTATCAACAACACTGATGGAAATTACTTTAATGTTACTTTTAACTGTAGTGGAAATGCCTTGCAATCAACTGATATAATAATTGGCTTTAATGACTCATCTGGTGCTTATGTCCAGACAGACCAAAGCTCAAACACCTATCCAAACCAGGCACCAGGAAAGCCATCACTGACAAATCCAGCAAACAATTCCTATGTAAACTCACTAAACATGACTTGGTCAGCTTCAACAGATGCAGATTTAGACACAGTATATTATTATGTCTTGGTTAATGGAACTCAAAGATGCTACACTACTGATTTAAACTGCTCAAATGTAACCTCTGATGCCTACTACATATGGAATGTTACACCTTATGATGGAGCAGAAAATGGCACAACCTCAGATTCATGGTATTATACTTATGACACTACAAATCCGAAGCTGGCAATAACAACATCAAATAACACAGTAAGCAATATCCTGACAACAATAGGGGGAACTGCTTCAGACACTAACAATGATACAATCTATACAAATAGTTCATCATCATGGAGCTGGAACAATACTTACACTGATTGGAAATTTACAAATAAAACCAATATTGCAGATGGCTTGTATCATATCTTAATCACAGCAAATGATTCTGCTGGTAATACAAACAGCTCTTTGTTTACCTTTACTTATGATACCACTTCTCCAATCTATTCAGATGTAGGAAAAAATAATAGCAATATAAATGTTGATGATATTGTTTTGTTCTATGCAAACTGGTCAGATAGTTTAGCTGGCTTAAACTACTCTGTATTTAGCTGGAATAATTCCGGCTCATGGGAAAATGAGTCTGCATCTTTAACTGGCTGGAGCAACATAACAAAGACAGTCACAGCTTCAAAAGATAAAACAATAGGCTGGGTTATCTATGCAAATGACTCTGCCGGTAATTGGAATAATACAGTAACAGAGACCTTTACAATGTTTAATACAGCACCAACAATTGTTGTGCAAAATACTTTTGTAAACTGCTCTGCTGGGCATTGCTTTAATGTTACTGCTGGAGTACTGGATTTGGATGGTGGTGCTGATATAACCAAAACAAATATTTCAACAACTAATGGAGATTGTGATTATTACAGCAACATAACTAGTGGAAATTACTTTAATGTAACATTTAACTGTTCTGGAACTACTTTAACATCAACTAACATTATTATTGGCTTTAATGACTCATCTGGCTCTTATGTGAATACAACCCTAAGCTCTAATGTTTATCCAAATAATAATCCAACAATCCAAGTCCAGAACACATTTGTAAACTGCTCTGCTGGGCACTGCTTCAATGTTACTGCTGGAGTTGAGGATTTAGATGGCTATTCTGATATTGTAAAAACAAATATTTCAACAACTAATGGACCATGCAATAACATAGCAAACTCAACATCTGGAAATTACTTTAACTCAACATGGAACTGCTCTGGAACTGCCTTAACCTCAACTAATATTATAATTGGCTTTAATGACTCATCTGGCTATTATATTGAAACAAACCCAAGCTCAAATGTTTATCCAGACCATGCACCAACACTAACAACAGACCCAGCAATAAATGACACAACCCCTGGCACATATGACATCCTGAACTGCAATGAAGGAACTTATAATGATGTGGATAATGATGCTAAAGGAACTTTATACTGGAAATGGTTTAAGAATGGTGTAATACTTTCTGATGAAACATCACAAACATTAAACTTGTCAGAAGCAGGCAATGGTGATGCTGGTGATGCAATAATATGCTCAGAGCAGCCAACAAATATTTATGCAAATGGCTCATACTATAACAGCACTTCTGTCCAGATAGTTGAAATAGCAGTAACACCTATCAGCCCAACAAATGCATTTGTTGTTGACAGGGATTCTGTTAATGCCAGTGCAGCAGATTCTGTAAACCTAATTGCTGAACTAAATGATAATAAGTCAGGCATTGTAATAACATTCAAGGCAAACCTTACAATACCAAGCATAGCTGGTGAGGTTAATATAGTGCTTGGAAATGCAACCAGTAATTCCACAGGGCATGCTAATATCACCTGGGATGGCAAAGATAACAACAGTGAAAAAATGTATGCAGGCAATTACACATGGTGGGCTGAATCCAATGAATATCCTTCAAATGGAACAAGGTTTATTTACCTATACGGCGGTTTAAACCTAAGCTACAGGTATTCTGATAAATATCCAAATGCATCTTATACACAGGGAGATATTGCAAATTTTGAGATGTTCCTTGATTCACCTGGTCCTGAAACAAGAACACAAATCAATTCCACTTATCTTGCAAAAGTAAATTCAACCCTGACTGATCCTACTGGAACTAATTATTCAATTGAATTATTAGACCCAGGAGAAGACGAGCCTCTAATAAGAATTTATAATCCTTTAGTAAATTTAGTGCCTCTAACTCCTTTGGAAAATCTGGCTCAAGACCTATTGCCATCAAGTGCCAGCCCAACTAAAACTCCAACTATCTCTAAGTTGTTTGAATTTGTAAAAGCAATTATAAAAAAAATTAAATCAAAATGAGCATAATAAAAACAAAAAGGAAAGAGAAGGTAGCCAAGCTAAATAAAAAGAATAGTGTAGGAGGGTGGCGCTTTAATGAGGGTTATGAAACAAGGGCATATGATATACTAGCTATCAAAACATTTATATACGAAGTATCATATGATATAAAATATCATAAATATATGATACAAAATATCATAAAAATAGGTGAATGATATGAAAATTGAAGAACATGAAGAATCGCTTAAACAGCATAAAGAAGCTATATTTGACTGGGCACTGGAAGTTAAGGGAATAGAAAACAGCCAGCGTATAATAGGTCTGCATGCATCAAGGGCTGCTCTTGATATCTTAGCAATATATCTTCAGAAAACAAAAAGAATTGGTCCAGGAATGCAGCTTAACCACAGGTGGTTTAAAAGCAAAAAGGTTAGTGATAAAGTTCCAGCCTTCCCTCATAAATCATTAATATTAGACAAAATTACAGAATTGGAAAAAACCTGCGAAAAACTTAGCTATGGCTCAAAAAAGGGCAAGGCAGAGATATTGAAAGCTGTGAAACTTCTTCAGGATATTGAGGAGAATGTAAATAAGGTGATGAAAAATGAAAAGAAATAATATCATATCATATGCACTTAGTTTCACATCTTTTCTCTTAAGAAGAATAGAGAATGTGAATACTGTTGTGCTATTTGGCTCAGTTGCAAGAGGGGATTATGATGATGAAAGTGATATTGATTTGTTTATAGAAACAAAAGAGAGTGAGAAAAAAATAGATGAAACCATAAAGCTATTCAAAAAATCAAAAGAGCATGAAAAATACCTGGATTTAGGAGTAAAAAATCAGATTTCATTAAAAATAGGAAACCTTAAGGATTGGCATAGCCTAAGGGAAAGTATTCTGGACAATGGCATAACCTTATATGGCAAATATGAAGAGCTGCCAGAAAACCTGAAGCATTTCATTCTATTCACTATTTCAATGAAGAAACTGCACCAAAAAACAAAGCTAAAGGTATGGAGAAGGCTTTATGGTTACAGGCAAAAGGTTGGCAATAAGATATACAAGAAAAAAGGAATAGTAGAAACTTTTGATGGAAGAAGATTTGGAGATGGAATGCTTGCCATACCAAAAAACAGGGAGAATGATATGATTAGTTTCCTCAACAAGCTCAATGTAAACTACACAAAACAGGATGGTTATCTAAAAGAATGAGTAAAAGATAAACAAAAAGAAAGATTTAAATACTATAATTAACATATTATTAAATAATATGTAAATTAAGGTGAATATAAATGATAGAAAAACACAATTTTCATTGGAAAGAGGGTTTCTTCTACAATTTTCCAAAGAAGAGGAAACTGTTCAACAAGCTTGTTAAAGAGGTAAAATCACAACAGATTATATCTTTAATTGGATTAAGAAGAACAGGAAAAACTACTATTTTAAAACAATTAATAGATTATTTAATCCAAAAAAAGGTCAAAAGAGAAAAAATAATACTATACTCTTTTGATGAAAACCAGCCAAAAATAGCAGATATTATTCAGGATTATGAGAACAGGATAGGAAAAACTATCTTGGAAACAAAAGAAAGAATATACATATTTTTAGATGAAATCCAAAAACTAAAAAACTGGCAAAACCAGATAAAGTATTATTATGACAACTACAAAAACACAAAGTTTTTTGTTAGTGGTTCCTCATCTTTATTCATAAAAAAGCAAACACAGGAGTCATTAGCAGGAAGAACCTATGAATTTATTCTAGAACCACTAAGTTTTGAGGAATTCCTAATATTCAGAAACAGGGATGACTTGCTAAAGAAGCCAAGCCTTTTACAGGATAGCATAAAGAATGAATTTTTAAGATACCAAAGAAGGCAGTTTATTGAAATTGTAAATGAAACTAAAGAAAGGACAGCAAAATACACAAAATCAATAGTTGAGAAGATTGTTTATCAGGATATCCCAAAAATATTCCCAATTGATCAGGAGGAACTTTTAATAAGAATACTAAAGATTGTTGCATCAAATCCAGGGCTTATGTCAAACTATGAATCACTTTCACAGGAGTTAGGAATAAACAGGGTAACAATATCAAATTATTTCTTTTATCTTGAGGAATCTTTCCTGGTTAAAAAGTTATACAACTTCTCAAAAAATATGCTCACATCTGAGAAAAAAATGAAGAAGTTTTACCTAACATCTACCTCTTTTTTTCCTTTCCTAAATGATGGAATAGATGAAGCAAAACTGATTGAAAACCTTATTGTCATAGCAACCAATGCTCATTTTTTCTGGAGAACGCCCCAGCATTATGAGGTAGATATTGTTTTGAATAAAAAAGGCAAAATCACTCCCATTGAAGTAAAGTATAGGAAACATATTGCAAAAAAAGACTTAAAAAATCTGATTAGATTCTGCAAAAAATTCAGCTTGACAAATGCAATAGTTATCACAAAAGACAGGCTAAAACAAGAAAGAATAGGAAAAATCAAAATTAAATTTATTCCGGCATGGAGGTTTTTGCTGAAAAAATGATTCAAAAAAGACTTTGGATTAGTGCTTATGTTAGCCTGCCCAAAAACCAATTCAAGAAAAAGAATGAATAAAACAAAAGAAAGAGAGAAAAAGAGAAAACAAAAGATTGAAGATAAAAGTAAGCTGATAGTGTTTACTCTGGTTGCATTAATTGTTTTATTTTCCTCATTTTTAACTCTTTACAATATACAAAAAATAATAAAGAGTGAGCAGGAGAAAGAAATATTCATTTCTCCAGAAGGGTTTAGCTTCAAAAGTGATGAAGAGCCAGAGTTTGAGCTTAGTCTAAAAGAAGAGGGACTTGCAGGAATAACAGGAATGGCTGTTACAGACCAAGCTGATATTAAAGCTTCTGTTGTTGATGTTGAGGGTAAATTAACCAGTATTAAGCCGGAGATTATAAAGCAAGAAGGTAAGGTTAAGATAAAGCTGCCAAAACAGAGAAGCTTTAGGGCTGGATTGTATAAGCTAAAGATAGAGTATAAGGATGAGATAATTGAACAAAACTTCACATGGGGTGTTCTTGCTATAAACACACACAAATCAATTTATCTGGAAAATGAATTAGCTAATATTGGAATTGCTGTTCTTGATAATCAGGGGCATATGGTTTGTGATGCTGATGTCATATTAGAAATCACAGATCCTGATGGTGTTAAGACAATATTAACAACACCAAATGACATAATTGTCACAGAAGCCTGCTATATTTATGATATAACTGAAAGACCTGATTATTACACAAACTATATTGTAAATTCTGAGGGAACTTATTTAATAAATTTAACAGCAACTACATATGACGGAACATGGAATATACAAGATAATTTCAGAGTAGCTAAAAAAGTGGACTTTGATGTAACAAGAAAGCACTGGACAAGAATTTATCCAGCTGTTAATTATACAATGAATATCACAATTAAAGCAAATAAAAATTATAAAGGTGTAATCAATGATTATGTTCCAGTCAGTTTTGATATTTATGGAGATGGATTTACAGTAACTGAAAACAGAGATGAAAAAATATTAAGCTGGAATGTTGATTTAAAGAAAGATGACACTATAAATCTTGTTTATACAATTGATTATCCAGATGTTTCTCCAGAGTTTTATTTATTAGGTAAATTATATATTGGTGATTGGCAGGAGCAAAGATATTGGCAGATAGCATCAGATGCCAATTATTATATCAATGCAGTAAACATACTTGACCCTTCAATTGCTGTTTCAATAAGCCAGGATGAAACCTTTGAATTTCAATGTTTTATAGATATAGAAGGGAAGGGTGGAAGTGATACAAATGTATATCTTGATTACCAATATTGTGTTGCTGATGCGGGTTATACATGCCAAGGCGGTTACAGTCCAATGCCCACATCTGGTTCATCAGATTTGGTCTTTACTGGAACAAATCCAAACAACGTTGGTGATTTGCGTGGAGATTATACTGACAGCTCTAGAACAATAACAGGAAAAGAGGGTGGTGAATACTATAAAATACAATGCTCTGCACAGGGGGACCTAGATGGTTTGCCTGTTATATCT
>JAFCBX010000108.1 GCA_017610505.1 Methanosarcinales archaeon
AAAGTTTGTTCCTGAATATATTGAGAAGGGAATTCTTGAGAAAGACCCTTTCCAGGTTTTGGATCAGGAAGGGGTTGGAAGCCTTGTTAAGATGGGTGTTGAAAAAGGTCGCAAGGTAAGAAATGATCTTAAGATTGGAATATGCGGAGAGCACGGCGGTGAGCCAAACTCTGTTGAATTCTGCCATAAGGTAGGAATGACATATGTAAGCTGCTCACCATACAGGATACCTATTGCAAGGCTTGCTGCAGCACATGCAAAGCTTAAGGAGAAATAAATTTTATTTTTAAAATATTATTTTTCTTTTAAAATTTTTTAGATTGACAAACATAACTCTTGAATGAGACATCTCCTGTTTTGTGTTGTTAACTATGTCATCAATATTATAACCCCAGTTAGAAGAAAGCCCAGCAGTAGCATAAGTCAAACTAATAACTTTGTTTTTGTCTTTGTTCTTATTATAATAGCTCTCTACCTGGCTTGCAAAACAATTGCCATTTACACTAATCTTAAGTAAATCATCACCTGTAAATAAGGTTACTCCATCTATTTTATAGCCTGGATGCCCTCTTGAAATAAGCTTGTTTATTCTTTCTCTTTCTGTTTTATCTCCCCTTTTGTCCTGCTCTTCATACCCAATTACAAAATCTGATATATTAAGATTATATTTCTCAAGAGATATTTTCTCTGAATTATTGAATATTACAGATGCATTCTCAATAGTGACTGGATTTTTATATTTTAGAATGTCAGATAATCTCAGGGATTTACCATAGCCCCTGTTTAGGATGATTATATTTTTTACTCCCTTTAATAAAGGGGACTTTGTGTCAATTATTTTTTCTTTTAAGTTAACTGCGCCCCTGCCAAAATAATACTCTTTTTCCCTGTTCTTTTCTTTAGCCCTATTTCTAATTTCCTCTTTATTTCCCTTTGCAATAAATGTAAAAACAGCATAATCAACTTCTTTTTTTTCCATTGTCTGGTTTAAGTATTTAGTTTATTTAAAGTTTTCTATTTTAGAGGAGTAAATTAGTTTTATAGTATTAAATAGAATAATTATTTTCTCTCTTCTTCTGGCTTCATCATTGGGAACAAAACAACATCCCTTACAGTTGGCTGGTTTGTTAATATGGCCAACAATCTGTCAATGCCCAAGCCAAAGCCAGCTGTTGGGGGCATTCCTATTTCCAGGGCTTCAACAAAGTCCTGGTCCATCATCTGGGCCTCTTCATCTCCTGCAGCCCTTAGCTTCATCTGCTCTTCAAATCTTTCTTTCTGGTCAATCGGGTCATTTAATTCTGTAAAGGCATTTACAATTTCTGAGCCTGCAACCAGAACCTGAAACCTCTGGGTAAGAACCTCTGGGTAAGCTTGGGGTTGTCTTTGTGCTTTTTTGCAAGAGGAGAAATATCAATTGGATGATTTATTAAAAAGCATGGCTGTATAAGCTTTGGTCTTATGTACTCTTTGTAAAGCTGGTCCATTATTCTTCCGCGACCTAAATTTTCGTCAATATCCAGCTTCAGATGCTTTTCTTTTATTGCCTTGATCAGCTTTTCCTTTGTGTCTTCTTTATTTAAATCAATGCCTGTTTCCTTTTTCATTATTTCTGTGTAATCTATTTTTTTCCATTTCCTGCTGAAATCAATTGTTTTGTTGTTATAGTTGATTTTAAGGGTGCTGAATGTCTGCTTTATCACTGTCTGCAGGAATTTTTCAGTGAAATCCATGAGCTCATTGTAATCCATATAAGCAGCATAAAACTCAAGAGATGTAAATTCCTGCAAATGCTGTGTTGATATGCCCTCATTCCTGAAAACCTTTCCAATTTCATACACGCGGTTATATCCGCCAACAATGAGTCTCTTAAGGTGAAGCTCCAATGATATTCTCAAATACATGTCCATATCAAGAGTGTTGTGATGAGTTATGAATGGTTTTGCATCAGCTCCGCCAGGAACCTGTTCTAAAACAGGTGTTTCAACTTCTAAAAATTTGTTTTCCTCAAGAAACTTTCTCAGGCTGGTTATGAATTTTGCCCTTGTGATAAAAAAGTCAAAAACATCCCTGTTTGAGATTAAGTCAATATATCTCTTTCTGTATCTTAATTCCTGGTCTTTTAAGCCGTGCCATTTTTCCGGCAATTGTGCAAGGCTTTTTGTTAATAGTTTAAATGAATCAACATGAATTGTTATTTCTTCTGTTTTTGTCTTAAATACAGTTCCTTTTATTCCTATTATATCTCCTATGTCTAAAAGCTTTAATTTCTTGTATTCGTCTTTTCCAATATCATCCTGCCTAAAGTATAATTGTATTTTTCCCTCTTTATCCAATAGGTTCATGAATGTTGCTTTTCCCATAGGCCTGTTCTGTATTATCCTGCCGGCAATAGAAACCTTTTTTTTAGTATGCTCTCCTTTGGACAGGCTTTTGAATTTGGCTTTTATTTCCCTGCTGTTAGAATCAACCTTAAACACGCTTGGGTATGGGTCTATTCCTTTTTCGTATATTCTATCTAACTTCTCTTTCTTGGTCTTGTTTATCATTTTACTTTTATTATCTTAAATTATTTATAAATGTTGCTAATTTAACTTTAAATATTGAAAATCTTGCGGAATTTTTTACAAAAGTCTTATAAAAAGATTCTTTGTTTTTTTATTCATGGATAAAAAAATGATCTTAATTAAGGGCAATGTTCATTATGGTAATCAAATTGCAGAAAAACTTATTCCTCAAGAGCAAGAATTAAAGGGTAGTTTTCCTTTAGAAAAGCAAACATTTATATATCAATTGATATATAAAGATGATATGGCAAAACATGTACTAAAAAATCCATTTGTAAGATCTCCTACTTTGGACACTGTATTAATGGTAGAAAAGAATATAGAGAAATACAGCGGAGAATTTAACCGGACCAGATTATGGAAGAATTTACCTAAAAAAGTAATGTGGCAAACATATTTGGTTATTTTAGAATATCTTGAAAGTATAAACAAGATTGCTTTTGATAAGGAAGGGAAAATAGCATATATCTGGAATCCAGAATTAGCAAAAAAACTTAGGTTAAGAAAGGAGATTAAAGTATGATAAAACCGTCAAAAGTAGTGTTTATTGATAAAAAACTAGAAGCAAGTTTTAACTCTTTAAAAGAAAATGATCCTATTAAGAAATCCATCATTAGGGCAATTCATGATTTAAGACAAAATGCTTTTTCTGGAATTCAGGTTCCGAAGAGATTAATTCCTAAGGAATATATTCAAAAGTATGGGATAAACAACTTGTGGAAGTATGACTTGCCTAAGGGATGGAGATTATTGTATACAATAACAGCAGACAATGAAGTTGAACTGATTTCTGCTATTTTGGAATGGTTTAATCATAAGAACTATGAAAAAAGATTGAAATATTAAGGAGATTGCTGTTCATTAAGATTAAATCTTTCTTTTGATAGTTTTTTTCTGATCTCTCTAACTTCTTTTACAGAATCACCTGTATCTGGGATTGAACCAATTTGTTTTTCCAGAACTAGCTTCCTTATAGCATCTCTGATAACATCAGATTTGTTAGTATAAAATCCTTTGTCTACTAGTTTATCAATTTCTATTATAAGCCCTCCAGGCAGTCTTACTTGAGTAACAGCCATTTCCATTGTAATACTAATGTATTACATATGTACTATATAAATCTTTTGATTTTTTATTAGAAAGATTTAAATATAATTACGTATTTTTACGTAATGGATTAGCAAAGGATCCAGGATGGACCAGATATACCTTCCAAAGAAAAGGATAGATTTTACTGTAGGAAGCTATGTGGTTATAAGACCATTAGAAACAGTTGATGAGGAGATTAAGCCCTTTTTTTATAATATCAAACATCTTGAGCCAATAAAAATAAAGATAATTAAGGAAATCTTCAAAAATTTAAGTGAGGTAATTAAGTTTGATAATATTATAATAACCGGCTCTTTCCTGGAAGAGGGATTTAGGTTCAATGATATAGATGTTATATTGGTGAATGAAGAAAAGATAGATACAAAGCAACTAGTAGATTTACTGGAAAGCAGGATAGGTCCAAAATTCCATTTGATTCTGATAAGCAATAAAGCATTAATTAAAGGCTTGTCTGCAGATCCATTATATATGCTTATGTTAAGCAGATGTGTTGCAAAAAAGAGGTTTATATATAAGGTAAAGCCCAAAATAAATTATAAGTTAGTGGATTTGCATCTTTTGAAAAGTAAATTATTGATAGATAATTTTGATTTTTTAACAGGAGATGAAAAATACGAAATGACAAGGAACCTTGTTGCTATTAACCAGTTTATCAGTAAAAAAGAGGTAACCAAAGATAAAATAGATTTAGCTATTAATAATTTTTTTGGCAAAAAAACAGTTCAGAGATTGAAAAATAATTTGCTATTAACGAAAGATTTTCTAAAAAAGTACAATAAGGTTTATAATAATGCCCGGAATAGAATATTGAAGGGTATTAAGGATGAGCCAAAACAGAAATAAGCTAATAGATTTATTTGTAGGGAATATTTCAAATTCAGCAGTTCATATGATTCTTGAGAAAGCAATTGATGAAGATAACTTAAGGAAGCATTATAATAAGGAATTCTCAATAAGTTTGGAAATTGCAAAAAGCTATAGGGAAAAGATTAATCCAAAAAACATAGTTTTTCATGGTAAAGAGATTAAGGATATAAAAGACAGGATTATTAAAAAAGTAAGGGCTGAATTAAATCTGAGAATTTCTAAGGGATATGAAAACATAGATATTGAATTAATAGGTCCAACTGTTAATAAAGTTCTAAAGAAAACAAGAGTAATTTAATTTTGGCAGCAAATATAGAAAGATTTATATATAAGTTAGTATATAATATTTATTAATTAATAAATAATTGTGATTAATATGTCAAAGACTATTCAAATATTAGAACATTCTCCTACTTTGAACACTGTTTTGATGGTAGAAAACATTCTCACCAACATGGATGAAAGCGTTATAACTATTGCAGGGCTTAAAAGAAAATTACCAAAGCAAGTAAACCACAACACATTAAAAATAATTCTCGAATATTTAGAAGAAAGCAATAAAATAGCAGTAAGTCTTAGAGGAATTAGCTGGATCCATAACATCAATCCAAATTTAAGGAAAGCAGTTAGTCAGGGTCTTGAGCTTTAATTGAAAATCTTCCGGAATTTTTTACAAAAGTCTTATAAAAAGATTCTTTGTTTTTTTATTCATGGATAAAAAAGTAAGGATTATATTTTCACCTGAAGCAGAGAAAATTTACAATTATCTTAATGAAAAAGCTTCTTTTTCAAAAAATGAAAAAATAATTCTTAATGCAGCCAATAAAAAAATAGCCTTAATCAAGGACAATATTCATTATGGTGACCCGATTGCAAAAAAGCTTATTCCTAAAGAATATAAAATAAAATATGGAGTAGTAAATTTATTCAGAGTAGAACTTCCAAAATTCTGGCGTATGCTTTACACTCTCACAAATGGTAATTCTGAGATAGAGATAATTGCTTTTATTTTAGATGTTATTGACCACAAAGAATATAATAAAAAGTTTGCCTACAAAAAGAAATAAAATAAAAAATTTTAAACCACATCAAAGTCCCTTTGTCATTGCTTCTTAAGGGATTTAATTAATTTGTTTACGTCTGATTGTATTTCTTCTGTAATTGAATGAAAGATTAATTCATCATCAATTTTTCCATACTCATGA
>JAFCBX010000109.1 GCA_017610505.1 Methanosarcinales archaeon
TATCACTCATAACTAAATCGTTTAATGAGTTCTATTTTACGAATAAGGAGGTTTTATTATGGTAATAGAAAAAGGAAATAAAATAAAAGTTGAATATGAAGGAAAACTGGAAGATGGAACAATCTTTGACAGCTCAGAAAAGCATGGAAATCCATTGGAATTTGAGGTAGGTGCAAAGCAGGTAATAAAAGGGTTTGAAGATGCTGTTATAGGAATGGAAAAGGGAGAGGAAAAAGAAATAACCTTAAAGCCATCAGAAGCTTATGGAGACCAAAATCCTCAATTAGTGAAAAAGGTTCCAAAAGAGCACCTTCCAAAAGACAAGGAATTAAAAACAGGCATGATTCTGCTTATGAAACTTCCAAATGGAGCACAGATTCCTGCAAAGATAACAGAAGTTGGTGATAAGGAAGTTACTCTTGACTTAAACCATCCTTTAGTCGGAAAGACCTTGATTTTCAAAATTAAGGTTGCAGATATTTCTTCTTAATTTTCTTTTTTAAACAAGAAATTATTCAATTATATCAATGCGCTAAACAAAGTAAGCAGGACAATCATGGTTGCAAGTATTAGATAAGAAATTTTTTTAATCATTTTAATAAATAATAGCTACGAGAACTCTTTTTATTTGGTTGAATCTTATTTTTCCAGGGTCAGGGCTCTGGTTGTTGTCACCTTTAACAATACAGTACCATCCTTCTTCATCACTGCCAATTTTTATTATTCTGTGGATAATTGTTCCATCAGCATAGTCTGAATTATAGGAAATTATATCCCCCACATGTATGTTATCACTTGATTTTGGAATAATTTCTATTGCATTGGCTTTTTCATCAAGCACAGGATCCATTGAATTTGTATTGGTAAAAGAAGCCCACTCAGCATCTTTTAGATTAATAATAACTCTATCATTATAAACCTTTATCTGGTCTTCCTTTATCCAGTCACCTGGAGAATCTTTTTCTATACCATCTTGGAATAATGATAAAGGCCTCTCTAAAGAACTTAGCTCGCTGTATGCATCATTAAGTATTAAGCCGAGCATGAATGCAAGCAATACAGCAATAATTTGTTTCCTATTTAACATAATACCCCCAATCTAACTACCAAGGAGTAACACTCATATATAAATCTTTCTATTTTAGTTACTAAGAAGTAATTAAAAAATTATTATTTAAGCCTGATGGCCTCCAAGTTCCTTGGAGCAGATGTTTCTATTCTATTAAGTTTATGTATTGAACTTGCAAGGTCAAGGCATCTTGAGCTCTCGCCATGATTTACAATAACCTTTTTTGGCTTTGGGTCACACCTATAGACAAAATTGAGCAATTGTTTTCTTCCGCTGTGGCCTGTAAACCCTTCGAGGGTATCCACTTCCATTTTTACTTGTGTTATTTCCTTGCTTCCATCTACTGACATCTCTTTTTCTCCTCTTTGAATCCTTCTACCAAGAGAGCCCTCCCCCTGATAACAAACAAAAAGAAGGCTGTTTTTTGGATTATCAGCAAGTTGTTTTAGGTATTGTACAGAAGGGCCTCCGACAAGCATACCTGACGTAGCAAGAATAATGCATGAGCCAGTTTCTTCTATAACTTTTGTTCTTTCCTTCTGAGAGCCAACTCTTTTGAATATATCTGAAAGGAATGGATTCTGGTCTTTGTGAAAAATCTGCTTCCTTACAATACTATTCAAAAACTCAGGGTATGCTGTATGGATTGCTGTTATATCCCAGACGCTCCCATCTATAAAAACAGGGACTTTTTCAATCTTCCCATTTCTTATCATATTTTCAACTATTAACAAAACCTCTTGTGCTCTTCCAGAACCAAGGACAGGAACAAGAACCTTTCCTTTCCTGTCAATAGCCCTTTTGATTATATCTACAAACTCATCTTCACATTCCTTTCTTGACTGTAATACATTTTCACGACCGCCATAAGTGCCTTCTATCATCAGGGTTTCAACTCTTGGAAATTTTGTGGCTGCTGTATCAAGCAACCTTGTTTTTCCAAACTTCATATCCCCTGTATAAACTATATTATGCAGCCCATTACCTATATGCAGATGCACCATAGCAGAGCCTAAAATATGCCCTGCATTATAGAGTGTTATCCTAACATCTGGTGTTATGTCACTTACCTCATTATAATCAAGGCAGATAGTGTGTTTCACCATTTCCTTTATATTATCAATTGTGAATATTGGCTCTTTTCCATTAGAGCGCATTATTTTAACATAATCAATTAATAACAAAGCAGAAACATCTCTTGTTGGCGCTGTGCAGTAAACAGGGCCCCTATATCCATATTTAAATAAATAAGGTATAAAACCACAGTGGTCAAGATGAGAATGTGTTAATACAACTGCATCAAGGTCATTTATATTAAACTCAGGAGCCTCAAGATATGGATAAGCATCTTTATCAGTGGCTATATTAACACCACAGTCAAGCAATACTCTTGATTCTGGTGTCTGCAG
>JAFCBX010000110.1 GCA_017610505.1 Methanosarcinales archaeon
TCCCTTGCGTTCATTAAGCAATGTTGAATATAATGATGATGAAGGTTATTTCAAGCTTTTGGGTAAGATTAAGACAAGGACACTTACAGCTTCTACAATAAAAACATTTGCGCAAACCCTAAGGATGATGATTTTGTCGAAAAAACTTGTTGAAAGTGATGACCTTGCAACAAAAAGAGAGATATACTATGTAAGCAAGAATTGGGGGGATGCCCGCTTTAAGGAGCAGCCGGAATCAGATACTGTTATGGATGATGTTGAGGCAATGATGATGGTAAACAGGGAAGCCCTTGGATTTATCCCTGAGGAAAAAGGAGGGGCTGTTTCTGGAAAGCTTGTTGTTATTGACCAGGACCCTGATACAAAAAAAGAGATTAAAATTGACTGTACAAAAATGGGCTCTGGAGCATATGCCATTCCAAATTCTGTAGAGGATTTAAAATTTGAGACAAAGGCTGAATTTATACTTGCAATTGAAACAGCAGGTATGCATCAAAGGTTAGTAAAGCACAAATACTGGAAAAAAGCAAACTGCATACTTATTAGCATGGGGGGTGTTCCAACAAGGGCATGCAGGCGCTTTATAAGAAGATTAAGCGATGACAAAAAATTGCCTGTTTATGTTTTTACTGACTGTGATTTTTATGGGTTTATGAACATCTACAGAACATTAAAAGTTGGAAGCGGAAATGCAGCCCATATCAATAAATATTTCTGTGTGCCAAATGCTCAGTTTATTGGTCTGACTCCACAGGATATTATAGATTACAAACTTCCAACACACCCTTTGAAAGAGGTTGATGTTAAAAGAGGCAAGGATGCAATAAAGAATGACCCTTTTGTTCATCATTACAAAGAGTGGCAAAAGGCCATAAAGCAATTAAATGACATGAAAGTCAGGGCAGAACAGCAGGCTCTTGCAGTGGGCGGCCTTAACTTTGTCATGGAAAAATACCTGCCTGATAAATTAAAGAACCACAAGACCTGGCTGCCTTGATTATTTTTTGAGATTTGTAATCTAATAAAGCATAATTTCTGTATGTGCACAATCTAAGGAATTATTATTTTTTACTGTGCCCATACAACTTCTTATTTGGACAATAATAATCCAGAATTTTTATTTCTTTTTTTGAATTTTATTGTCTAAATATGCAGCGATAAGTGCTGCAACTGTGAACAATACTGCAAATTCACAATACACAGAAGGAAATATAACTTTAAACGCAGGAAGAACAATAAAAAGAACCAGAGCTGGAAGAAGTGTTATTAGAGTAGCTGCAAAAATTACAGCATATGATTTTCTTTTTAATTGATTTTTCTCCTTATTAAAGCTCTTAAATAAAAAATAACAAAAAAGTACAATAAACCCAAAATAATAAAGCCCATAAATATATGAAAAGAATGAGTTAAACAGGTCTTTAATGACTATTACAAAAAAAGTTGTGCATGTGCTTTCAATAATAAACCCTGGCTTGAAAAGAGCCATTAAAGAGAAGATTACAGGTATCATATAAGAAGCCCAACTGCTGGAAGAAAAGAATAAGTGATAAAGCCCATTTTAGCCCAAAAAAAAGGATAATTGCTTGTGCACAGCATAAATTCTGTGAACTGATAAAAGCCTAGAATATATATGAATAATGGAAAGAACTTATTGATTAAAGATTTTCTGCAAAATACAAGAATTGCAGTAGCAACAACAAACTCAACTATTGCTGTAGACAATGAAACAATCGGCGTGAAACACATATAAAATGTTAATAACAACCTATATATAATGTTTTTGTTATTGCTTTGGATTAGTTTTGTTTAATGAAAAGATTTATTAAAAAGAAGTTTTTCTAGTTTTATATGGCCAAGAAGAAGAAAACACCTGAATGCTGCAAAGGCTGTGCTAAGTGGGAGGCCTTTGGAGACAAGTGCTGGGTGTATTGGGAAGGAAAAAAACACTGCTCAATGCACTCTGAAAAACAATAATTTCAATAAACTTTATAAATAAAACCCTTCTCTTCTGTTTTGTGGGCCTATAGCCTAGTCTGGATAAGGCGACAGCCTTCTATTGAACAATGTTCAAAAGTAAGCTGTAGATCTGGGGTTCGAACAAATGGTTGCGCTCAGCTTCTTGCTAAGCTGGCACGCAGGTCCAGCATAAAGCTGGACTCGCTCGCTAACGCTCGCAAGAAATGGTAGGCATTGAATTAAAAATTCAAGCCCACCGTGCTCGCTTCGCTCGCAAAGATTAGAGTTCGCAATCAGGTCGGAAGTCCCCATAGGCCCGCTGTGCAGAGGTAGCCAAGCGGCTAAGGCGAGCGGCTGCAACCCGCTTATTCCAGGGTTCGAGTCCCTGCCTCTGCTTTTTTTAATAAAAACAAGAAGGAGTTCTAATGGCACTGAAAAAAATCCTTATAAGGAAAGAGAAAAGAGAATTCATAGAAGACCTTAAAAAAGAGGTAAGAATATCAAAGAAGAAAATATATTATGTTGAGGATTTGGAAAAGGATTTTCACACAAACGAGGGAATAATCCCTAAAAGCGAGCTGAAGAAAAAAGACGGAAGCATAATAAAAACAAAGCAAAACAAAGAATTAATCATATTCTCACCAGGATTTATTGATAATTACAAAAGAATCAAAAGAAAAGCCCAAATAGTTTTGTTAAAGGATATTGGATTAATAATCGCAGAAACAGGAATTAACAAAAACAGCATTGTTGTTGATGCCGGCTCTGGCTCAGGTGCTTTATCATGCTTTCTTGCAAACTATGTTAAGAAAATATACACTTATGAAATAAGGGATGATTTTATTGAGGTTGCAAAAAGCAATATTGAAATGCTTGAGCTGAAAAACATAGAAATAAGAAAAAGCAATATTTATGATGGGATTAAGGAGAAAAATATTGACTTAATAACACTGGACCTCCCAGAGCCATGGAAAGTAATAAAACATGCTGAAAAAGCCCTAAAAATTGGCGGCTTTCTTGTTTCATATTCGACTTCTATTCCCCAGACAGCAGACTTTGTCAATGAAATAAGAAAAAGCAATAAATTTCTATTCCTGAAAACCTCAGAGCTTATTGACAGGGAATGGAATATTGATGGCAGAAGAATAAGACCTAAATCAGACGGAATAGGCTTCTCAGGGTTTATTACATTTGCAAGAAGAATCAAATAACATCTTTTGTTACAACTTCTCCTGGCAGTGTTCCAAGGCCTGGCCAGATCTTCCTCCCAGGATAAATCAATGTTCCAATGCCTGTGTTCACATTATCGCCAATAAAAGCGCCGAGTTTTCTTCTCTTTGAGTCAATTTTTTTTCCATCAACAATTGTTATGTTGTCCTTTGCATCATGCCTAAAGTCTGCGCTTATTGTTCCTGCACCTATATTAACATTTTCCCCAATAACAGAATGCCCAACATAGCAGTTGTGCTTTGCTGTAACACTATCCATTAAAACAGAATCAACTATCTCTGCTCTTGTCCTTACCATATCCATTATTATTGTGTCTTTTCTTATGAATGCATTTGGTCCTATCTCACAGTCATTTCCAATATATGCTGGACCTTCAATATATGTTCCTGATTTTATTATTGTGCCCTCGCCAATAAAGACCCTGCCTTTTATTGTCACGTTTGGCTCTACCTTTCCATGTATCTGCCTTTTTCTCATCTTTTCAACCATAAAAACATTTGCCTCAAGGTAATTCCATGGATATGTTATTGGAAGCCAGTAATCAATTACTTTTTCACAATGAATTTTTTCTTTTTTCGCAAGCTCATTTATTGCTGTCGGAAGTTCGTATTCCTGTCTTTTTGTCTTTTTTATTATCTTTAAAATATCAAATATCTTTTCATCAAGAATGTAAAGTCC